>JAHJGB010000151.1 GCA_018824725.1 Candidatus Omnitrophota bacterium | reverse complement strand
CCGGAAAATTCCGTTCTTCCTGAAAATGACGTTGAAAGATATAAATATATAATAAAGGATTATTATATCTGGTGCGATAAGGCAATCGGCGAGATTTTAAACCTCGCCGATAAAGACACGGTTGTGATTATCGCATCGGATCATGGTTTCAAAACGGAAAACACCCCTAACGATTTTTTAATTCAGCTGGACCGTTTTTTATCTTCAAGCGGATTAAACAAAGCTCAAAAAAATTCAAAGGTTTTTTCTGTCGTATCAGAAGAAAACGGAGATTTTTGGTGGCGAAAAATAAGATGCCTCAGGATAAAAGGCGATCTGTCTTCTGAAGAATTTGAAGATGTAAAAAAAGAATCTAAAATTATATTAGAAGACATAAGATTCAAAGAAACCGGCCAGCAAATATTTAAAGCTACAGATGATACGAAAACAGGTTTTTTTATAAGTGTAAATATGCCGGTCATAAAAAAGAATCTTAAAAATCATATATTGATCAGAGATAAGGAATATAATATATCTGATCTTTTAATGTCAAACCCGCTTTCAGGAAAACACGATATAACAGGCATTATAATTATATCTGGTAAAGATATTAAACAGAATAAGAAAATAACTGACTCTACCATATACGACATCACCCCTACTATATTATATATAATGAACCTGCCTCTGGACACTGGGATGAGAGGTAAGGTTCTAGTTGCAGCTATCGCGAACAGTCTTTTAGAAAAACGACCTATCAAATATATCCAAACTTACGACACGCCAAAAAAAGAAACAGAAAAACCTATAAGATCCATCGCTGACGAAGAAAAAATGAAAGAACTGATGCGCTCTCTGGGGTATATAAATTAAATGGACAGGCAATTAAGCATCATCCTGACAGGCGAACTTGATTCCGGCAAATCCACGCTGATCGGCAGATTGTTGTTTGATACTCATTCCCTCTCTAAAGAAAGTGAAAAAGAATTACGCAACTCTAAAGGTTTTCGTTTTGCCAGCCTTTTGGATAGCCTCCAGGAAGAAAGAGACGGAGAATTCACCCTGGATACTACTCAAGCGGTAATCAGCAGCAAAAAAATACAATACACGTTAATTGACGCGCCGGGCCATAAAGAGTTGATTAAAAACATGCTGACTGCCTCGTCATACGCTGAAGCGGCAATAGTAGTAATTGACGCTGAAAAAGGCCTGGAGGAGCAGACAAAAAGACATACATATATCCTGAAATTCTTAGGGATAGATTCCATGATTATAGTTATAAATAAGATGGATTCCGTGGGCTATAAGAAAGATATCTTTTTTGAAAATTCTGCCAAGGCGTCGTATTTCCTTAAAAATCTTGGGGTAACCCCCGTATCTATTATCCCTATATCTGCTGAACAGGGCGATTGCCTTTTAAAAAGATCCAAAAACATGCCTTGGTATCAAACAGATTGCCTGATGGAATCCATAGATAAATGCGTTAAGCAAAAAAAGAATAGTGACTTTCGCCTGCCTATACAGGATATATATAACATAGGCGATGAGGCAATCATAGTCGGCAGAATAGTTTCCGGAAAAATAAGATTAAAAGATAAAATCAAGTCTACATCTTTCAATAAAAACTTAAGGATAAAATGCATAAAAACATTCGGCAAAAAAAATAAACTTATAGCTAAAGCTCCTGAAAGTATCGGTCTTGTTCTGGATGATATAAAAGGCCTTGGCCGGGGTAATGTGCTTTATAAGGGTATACCTCCTGAATTTAAAAAACAGGTCTTTGCTAAAATATTCTGCGTCAGGCCACTTTTGCCTGGCGAGAGATTCTCGTTCCTATGTTCTACCCAGGAGGTTCTAGGCAAGATATCAGAGATAAAAACTGCTATGGAGACAACAAACTTTACCGAACTAAAAAATCCTGATGTATTAAATGCGACAGACACAGCTGAAGTAACAATAGACCTGGAAAAATCCATATCCGTAGAATCTTTCAAGCGCATTCCAGCATTAGGAAGATTCTTGCTGCAGAAAAATTCTAAGGTCTGCGCCGTAGGGATAATATTATGACACAGCTTTTCGCCTACGTAGATCCAGGTTCAGGGTTTGTTTTCCTGCAGCAGACCCCTATCCTGTGGTTAATTATTCTTAGCGCATTCGGATTCTTGGTCGTCTTTATAAAAATATTCTTCAGATTTATAAAAAATTTTTTATGGCTTTTTATCTTACTTGCTGCAATACTAACTGTTACGGGGATATATATGAACCAGACATCTACAAAAAAGAAAATAGTAGTTTTAGGTATTGATGCCATGGATCCGGCTGTTACAGAAAAGCTCATGAATGAGGGCCGGCTCCCCAACCTCTCCTATCTAAAAAAACAAGGCTCTTATTCAAAGCTGGAGACCTCTAACCCGGCAGAATCAGTTGTAGCGTGGACAAATTTTGCTACAGGCATGAATCCCGGAAATCATGGCATATTTGATTTTATAATGCGCGATCCTTTAACTTATATGCCGTACCTGAGCCTGAATGAAATAAGCGATTCCGGTAATACCAGGGTCTCTAACCGGCGTAAGGCCAATGTCTTCTGGGATTACCTTTCCAGACACAAGGTCCCATCTTTTATATTTTTCTGCCCCAATACCTTTCCTGCTGAAAAACTGCGCGGCAAAATGCTTTCCGGAATGGGCACCCCTGATCTCTACGGCACCATGGGAAGATTTTCTTTCTACACAACCAAGACATTACCTGAAGAAAAAATAAAAGACACCAGAGGTAAAATCATATACGTAAAAATAAAAAATAGCGCTATTGAAACCGCTATTTACGGCCCCAGAATAAAAACCGGGAATAGTACAGCTGAAGCAAGAATACCCTTGAAGATTACATTAAGGCCAAGCCAGGAAAGCGCGCAGATAGAATTTCAAAAAATCCAGCTCTATCTTAAAAAAGGCACGTGGAGCAAATGGCAAAAGATATATTTTAAATCAGGACCTTTTAAAAAACTACACGGGATAATTAAATTTTATCTAAAAAGCACAGAGCCGGATTTTGAATTATATGTAAGCCCTATAAACTTTGACCCTGAAAACCCTGCGTTCCCTATCTCCTATCCTGGAAATTATTCCAAAAGATTGGCAAAAAAAATAGGCCCCTACTATACCCAAGGCATGCCGCATGACACATGGGCTCTGAGCGAAGAGTTATTGGATGAAAATACTTTTTTAGAACAAGTAGATATGGTAATGGGTGAAAGAAAAAGCATATTACTGGAAGAATTGGAAGATTTTAAAAAAGGGCTATTCTTTTTTTATATAGACACCCTAGATGTTGTCCAGCATATGTTCTGGCAGTCCTCTAAAGACACTATATACTCTTACTATGAAAAAATAGACGACACTATAGGCGCTGTATTGAAAAAACTGGATAAAGATACTATATTAGTAATCCTCTCTGACCATGGTTTTAATTCGTTTTACAGAACAGCGCACTTAAACCGCTGGTTATTGGAAAACGGCTTCTTAGCACTCAAACAAGGTAAAAATAAAGGCCGGGAACTTTTAAAAGACATAGACTGGACCAAGTCCAAGGCCTATGCCCTTGGGTTTGGCGGGATATATCTTAATAAAAAAGGCCGGGAATCGCAAGGCATCGTATCTATGCAGGAAGAAGAACATTTAAAAAATGAGATTTCAGCCGGATTAAAACTCTGGATAGACCCTTTAACGCAAAAAAATGTGGCAAAAGAAATCTACTCAAGCGAGGATATATTCAATGGCCTTTATAAAGATAAAGCGCCCGACTTATTTGTAGGATTCAATGCCGGATTCAGGGCTTCCTGGCAGACAGCCTTAGGAGCTACGCCTGAATCGCTCATAGAAGACAATAAAAGAAAATGGAGCGGAGATCATTTAATAGACCCTTCGCTTGTGCCTGGCGTTTTATTTCTCAATAAAAAAGTAAAACTCAAAGAACCGCACATAACAGACTTAGCGCCTACTATCTTAAGATCCTTCAACGCGCCTGATTACGACAAGATGGACGGTAAATCCCTGTGCGATTTTTAATATTTTTATTAATAGGCGCTTTAGCCCAATTCATAGACGGCTCTACAGGCGCATAACCCGGTTGGATAATTTTATAGCCTTACTTATCCTGTTTATAAAATTAAATTCTCCTGAATCTTTTAATTTCATAAATGCCTTTTTCAGTTATTATGCCTGAGATCAGGCTGTGAGGAGTAACGTCAAACGCAGGGTTGTAAACCTTTGCGTGAATCGGCGCAGTCTGTTTTGAACCTGCGTAAATAATCTCTTCAGCTTTTCTTTCTTCAATAGGAATACTCTTACCTGATTTTATATTTTTATCTATAGTAGAGCTTGGGGCTGCTATATAAAAAGGGATGCCGTGGTGTCTTGCAAGCACAGCAAGTCCGTATGTGCCTATCTTATTGGCAGCATCTCCGTTAGCGGCAATCCTGTCAGCTCCGACTATGATCTTTGTAACGCCCTTATTTTTTATGACGCTCGCTGCCATACTATCGCATATAAGAGTGGCATCTATATTGTTCTGCATTAGTTCCCACATAGTAAGACGCGAACCCTGCATAAGCGGCCTTGTCTCATCAGCATAGACCTTGAATCTTTTGCCCTGTTTTTTAGCTTCATAGATTATTGAAAGGGCTGTACCCTGTCCGGCTGTAGCCAGTATTCCGGCATTGCAATGCGTCAATATCACGTCTCCATTCTTTATCAGTTTTGCACCATTTTTTCCGATTGCAACGCACATGTTTTTATCTTCTTCTAAAATAGCCAGCGCCTCTTTTAAAATAGCTCTCTTTATCAGCGATGTATTTACCCTGGAAAGCGTATTAAATTTATTTTCCATCCTCTCAATAGCCCAGAATAAATTCACCGCAGTGGGCCTGGCGGCCCTGAGTTTCTGAGAGGCTTTAGCTAGATCTTTTTTAAGGCCTGCGCATGTTTTTTCTTTTGAATTGAGGCAAGCCAATGCATAGCCCAGGCCGACCGCCACACCTATTAAAGGAGCTCCTCTTATCCTGAGTTTTTTTATTGCCTCGTATAATATATCTATATCTTTACACGTTACATATTTCAGTTTCGCAGGCAGTTTTGTCTGGTCAATAAAAACTATTTTTCCGTCTTTCCACTTAATAGGCTCTATCATAAACCAAACCCCTTTGCTAAAAAATTACGTTTTAATTCCACTGCCTTATAAGGGCAAACCTCGTAGCAGCACATGCATCTGATGCATTTTTTTAAATCTATAACCGACTTTTCGGAATTTATCGTTATGGCTGAAACAGGACAGCTGTCTTTGCATATCATACATTTTTTGCAAATTTTTTCTGCTATACGCGGTCCGAATTTTATAAACCCACCTATATATTTAGCAAAAGAGCCAAGGATAGTTACTAATCCGGATTTGCCAGGAATTTCAAAATCTTTTATGTAATTATCCTTTATGCTTTCCCCTGATATTTCAATATTTTCCAAGTCTGCTTCTCCGAGTTTTCTTTTGTGCGCCTCTTTTGTAGTCAAAATATCCAGCGGTTTTATTCCTATCAATCCCGCAAAAACAGCATCAATTGCTACGCTATCTTCCCCTGCTATTAAAATTCCGGTATTCCTCAATCTTCCTGAAGCAGGCCCTCCCTGATCCATGCTGACTATGCCGTCCATTAAAACCAGGCTGGGCTTTACTATCTCAAATGTATCCACTAAAACCTTTGTGAATTCTTCAGGGCTTGGAAATTTTTTATGAAGTTCGCTTTTATGCAGACCTGCAACAGCGCCGTACATATTTTTAACTGCCCCCGTAAGGCCTATCAGAATGTGAGTTTTCATTTTAGGCAGATTTATAATCTTATCGCATTCAAAAATATACGTTGCTATCGGGATATTATTAACTACTCTTATCCCTTTTGCCTCTTTTAACTCTATGCCTTCTTCCCTTGCTAGAGCATTCAGGCCGGCGCCTTCGTATGCTGCTAGGGGGCTCATTGAACCGCCCGGATT
>JAHJGB010000021.1 GCA_018824725.1 Candidatus Omnitrophota bacterium | reverse complement strand
TTTTATCTTAGAATCGTCCACAACACAACCTGATTCGGTATTGATAAAAAGGATCTTGCCCGGCTCAATCCTCCCTGAAACCTTAATATCCCCAGGATCTATATCAAGAACTCCGACTTCAGACGCCATTACCACAAAATCGTTTTTGGTTATTATATAGCGGGCTGGCCTCAGACCGTTTCTATCGAGCACTGCTCCTATATTCTTCCCGTCTGTAAAAGCTATTGCAGCCGGACCATCCCACGGCTCCATGAAACAAGCATGATATTTGTAAAAATCTTTAAGCTCCTTGCTCATAAAGCTATTGTGTTCCCAGGCTGCTGGAATAAGCATCATCATTGCATGCTCAAGAGACCTGCCTGACAACACCAGGAGTTCAAAGACATTATCGATCGCGGCTGAATCGCTCCCTCCTTCAACAATAATCGGTTTTAACTTCTCTATGTCCGTATCAAATAACTCGCTTGCCAGTAGTCTCTCTCTCGCCCTCACCCCATTTATGTTTCCACGTATGGTATTAATCTCCCCGTTATGTGCCAGGAATCTGAAAGGCTGAGCTAAATCCCATGTCGGAAATGTATTGGTTGAGTAACGGGAATGCACCAGGCATAATGCGCTTTCTATACTCTCATCTTTTAGATCCTTAAAAAAGCCTTCAAGCTGTTCCGGCATCAGAAGACCTTTATAGGAAAATGTGCGGCACGAAAGATTGGTAATATAAAAAGACCTCTTCTGATTCAATTCTGACCCACGTATAATATTTTCTACTTCTTTCCTGATAACATATAGCTTTCTTTCAAAAGCCAATTCATCATCGATGCCTTTATCCCTTGCTATAAAAATCTGTTCAAACACAGGCGCAGTGCTTTTAGCGCTTTTCCCTATATCAGAATCATCTATTGGGACGCTGCGCCATCCTAGTAGAATCTGGCCATGCCCATTTATAATCTTTTCAAACACTTCTTTGCAAAATTCTCTCTCTTTTGCATCCTGAGGCAGAAATATCAATCCTGTCCCGTATAATCCCTGGCCCGGTAAATCAATTTTTTCTGCTGAGGCAACTTTTTTAAAAAATTCGTGCGGGATCTGGATTAAGATACCTGCGCCATCTCCGGTTTTCGGGTCTGACCCAACTGCTCCGCGATGCGACAACCGGTGCAAAACCTCAATGCCCTGCTTGACAATAGCGTTGGACTTTTTGCCTTTAATATTACAGACAAACCCCACCCCGCAGGAATCGTGCTCAAATCCTGGATCGTAAAGCCCTTGTTTCTTGGGAAAATGAGAGTGTGCCATTAAATCTTCCATTTTTCCGGCTTGATGCCGAACTTATGAATTTTTAATCTCAAGGTGTTGCGATTTATACCTAAAATTTTGGCAGCCTTTATTTGATTGCCAAAAGTCCTTTCCAGCACTTTTTCAATAAGCGGCCTTTCAACAGCTTCTATTGCAATTTTATACACGGTGCCTATTTCGGCATTTATAAACATATCATTTAATTCCTTAAACAACTCTTCTAGATGAGTCCTATTTCTAGCATTATTTTCCATCTTTTTATGCTTAAATTTTGCGCATTTTGTCAGGCAAAAAATGCCAACTGGCGGTTATTTTTTGCTTGATTCCGCAAAGGCTTTTGCGGAATCTTAATTGGTTTAATTTAGTTATACAACCGAAAGATATTTATCAAGCTCATATTGCGGAACCTGGATCCTGTAGTCATCCCATTCTTTTTTCTTTATCTCCATAAATCTTGAAAAGATATGGTCGCCTAATGTCTTTTTCACAAGTTCGCTGTTTTCTGTTATTGATAGAGCATGTCCCAGGCTATCCGGCAAAGTATCTATACCTTTTTCTCTTCTTTCAGTATCAGTTAAATGATATAAATTTTGATCCATGGGTTTAGGCGCTTTATATTTCTTTTCTACGCCTTCCAGACCTGCCTGAAGCATGGCTGCAAATGTAAGATATGGATTACATGCTGTATCACATGCCCTAAATTCACACCGCGTAGCATTCTCCTTGCCCGGATAATAATACGGGACTCTGATAAGCGCGCTTCTATTTCTGCGGCTCCACGCCACATATACAGGCGCCTCATATCCTGGCACTAATCTCTTGTAAGAGTTTGTAGTTTGCGCGAATATAGAGCATATCTCCTTTGAGTGCTTAAGAAGGCCCGCTATATAACTATAGGCTGTATCTGAGAGAAAATCTTTGCTTTTTGCGTCAAAGAATGCATTTTTAGTTCCTTTAAATAAAGATTGATGTGTATGCATGCCTGATCCGTTTTGTCCAAAAATAGGCTTTGGCATAAAAGTAGCATATACGCCGAACTTACTGGCAATCTCCTTTACAACAACCCTATAGGTTATTACGTTATCTGCCATCTCCAGAGCGTCTTTATAGCGCATATCTACCTCATGCTGCGATGGAGCTACCTCATGATGGGAATATTCAACATCTATACCCATCTTCTCAAGAGCTAATACAGTCTCTCTTCTCAGGTCGCTTGCACCATCAAGCGTTGTAAGGTCAAAATACCCTCCCTTATCCAGGATTTCTGTAGCTGAATCTGTCTTGAAATAGAAAAATTCAAGTTCAGGACCTAAATAAAAATGGTCAAACCCCATTTTACGCGCTCTTTCAAGCGCTCTTTTTAGCACATAACGCGGGTCACCTTCATACTGCGTCCTATCGGGATTTAATATATTGCATATCATCCTCGCTACAGCTTTTTCAGACGGCCGCCAGGGAAGGACCGCAAATGTATCCGGATCCGGCATTGCGATCATGTCAGATTCCTCTATATCCTGATATCCGGTAATAGAAGAACCATCAAAACCCATACCGTTTTCCAAAGCCCCTTCTAACTCCTTGTCTGTAATCGCGAAACTCTTAACCTGGCCCAGCATGTCAGTAAACCATAAACGTATAAACTTTACATCATGCTCCTTAACTAATTTCAAAATATCCTGCTTTGTTTTCTTCGCCATCTCATGCCTCCTTATTTTTTAATAAAAAAGGGCGTTTTAAGCCATCCTGGCTTTAAAACACCCTTGTTTTAATATGCCCGCTGCACAAACTTTGTGCTTTCCTGGTTACACTTCTAACCTTTTCAACCTATATAAGTAAAAAAGAAGGCTTTTTGGTAACCTGCTTTTAAATATTTTTTATCCTATTGCGTTTCCGCCGCGCTCCTCTGTCCTAATCCTGACGCACTCCTGCAAATCCAGGATAAAGATCTTGCCATCGCCTATTTCGCCTGTCTTCGCGCCTTTGACTATGGCTTTGATCGTAGGCTCGACAAAGTTTTCATTGACTGCGATCTCGAGCCGTATCTTTTTTAAAAGATTGCCCATTTCTTTTACTCCGCGGTAGACTTCGCTAAAACCTTTCTGTCTGCCATGTCCAAGTACCTCGCTGACAGTAATAAGGTTTACCTCCGCCTTGTAAAGCTCATCTCTTACCTCTGCAAATTTACTCGGCTGAATTATTGCTATGATAAGTTTCATAAAACCCCCTTTTTTATTCCACCATTGTATATGCGCCTTCGCGATGCTGGCTAAGATCAAGCCCTACTACCTCTTCTTTTTCAGATACGCGCATGCCTATTGTTTTATCAACTATTTTATATATTATAAAAGTAACGGCTGCGGAATAAGCAATTGTGACCAACGCTGCCAAAGTCTGCACAAATAACTGATGAGGATTGCCAAAAAATAAGCCATTGGAACCAAGCGGATTAATTGTCTTTGACGCAAATAAACCTGTCGCTACAACCCCCAGTACGCCGCTAATGCCATGAACGCCGAAAGCATCTAATGAATCGTCATAACCTAATTTTGGCTTAATAATTGCTACTGCAATATAACAAAATATACTGGCGAATAATCCTATTATTATTGCGGGTATCGTGCTCACAAAACCCGCTGCAGGCGTAATTGCGGCCAAGCCGGCTATTGCGCCTGTTGCTATTCCAAATATAGTAGGCTTTCCATTCAATAGCCACTCCAGCATTGCCCAGCCTAAACCAGCAGCTGCTCCGGCAATATTTGTAACCACGAATGCATTTACAGCCAGGCCATTTGCAGCTAATGCGCTTCCTGAATTAAACCCGAACCATCCAAACCACAATAATCCAGCTCCTAATACAACAAAAGGCAGGTTATGCGGCGGGGCAGATTTATTATCAAAGCCTTTTCTTTTACCTATTAATAAGGCTGTCACCAAAGCTGCTATGCCTGCATTGATGTGAACAACCGCTCCTCCCGCAAAATCTAATACACCTAAATTCCTAAGCCATCCTCCCACACCCCACACCCAGTGAGCCACAGGATCATAAACAAGCGTAGACCAAAGAAGCATAAAAATAATAAAGCCTGAAAATTTTATTCTTTCAGCAAAGGCGCCTATAATAAGCGCAGGTGTAATAATGGCGAACATTGCCTGAAATATCATAAATGCCTGGTGAGGAATAGTACTTGCATAATCAGCATAAGGTTCAAGGCCTACCCCGTTCAAGCCAAACCATTTAAGGCTTCCTAAAATAGCGTTGCCAGGCGCAAATGAGAGGCTGTAGCCAAAAATAACCCATTGAATGCTTATAAAACAAAGAGCTATCATGCACTGCATAATGACGCTGAGTATATTTTTACGCCTTACTATGCCTCCGTAGAAAAATGCTAAAGCCGGAGTCATAAGCATAACAAGAGCCGCTGAAATCAGAACAAACGCTGTGTCACCTGAATTAATCATAATAACTCCTCCTTTCAGAAATCGATATCTATCTGCACTGTATATGTATCTGCCAAATCCTTGTCATTATAAAAATCATACCCGAATATCGTTGAAACATTATCTGCGAATTTCCAAGAAAAACCTGCGTTCCAACAGCCATATGAAGACCTTGTACCCTGATACTCAACGCATAACCAAAGTTTGTCGGAAATCTCAGGCATAGGCCTTTCCCAAGCGAATAAAAGGCCTTTGTTGTCCCTTTTATCGCCATGTAACAATATATCTTCGTCTCCTCTGAAGCCGCCCAAAGAAACCCTGCCTAGAGATAAGCCTCCGGCTGAAAATGTCTTTGCGGCTTTCGCGTATATAATATTAGAAGCTGTTTTATTCTCCTTTGTCCCTACATCATATATTCCGATAGCTAGGGCGGGAAAAAATTTTCCATAAGCATTTTCAGGGATTCCTACCTTAGTATTAAAGTACCA
>JAHJGB010000150.1 GCA_018824725.1 Candidatus Omnitrophota bacterium | reverse complement strand
GACAGCATAATATACTGCACCCATTCTCCGTGCATACTCTGCGCAAAGATGATAGTGAACGCGCGGATAAAAAAATTCGTCACATGCGGCCAGTATGCGGATAGAAGTTTCGAGGCATTGTTTAAAGAGGCAGGGGTGGAGTATAAAAAAATAGCTGCCCCAAAACTCGGAATAACAAAACCGGACTAAAGGTATTTTAATGAGAGAAAAAAGACGCTTTATACGATTTGATATAGCCTTAAAGGTTTCTTACATTATCCGGAAAGATCCGAAGGTAGAAAAAATCGGGACTACCAAAGATGTGAGCGCCCAGGGCATGCAATTATTAACCGGTGATAAACTGGAAGCAGGGGACAAGGTTGATTTGAAGATATTCGTACCGGAAGCGCTTAATCCTGCTCACATGAAAGGCATTGTGGTCTGGTCAATAGAATCAGGCCCTGCCAAAAGTCATTCCTACAGCTCAGGCATTGATTTCGAAAAAATAGAAGAAGACAATAAGAACACTTTTCTGAAATTCCTGTGCGACCTCATGTATGCAAAGATAGGGGATAAAAAAGAAAAATGAGAGCTATCAAATCTTTTATTATATTATTAATTACGGTTTCTTTTTTAACCTCGGGCTGCGCCACGGTATATAACCCTGCGACTGAAAAAAAAGAATTCATTTTTATCACCACACCCATGGAGGTAGCGCTCGGCCAGAATACGGCTATGCAGGTGGCTAAGCAGTATACTTTTATAAAAGACCCTCAGAAGGTAAATAAGGTCACAGAGATAGGCGAAAAGGTTGCTAAGGTATCAGACCGGACTGATCTCAAGTATCATTTTGCCGTGGTTGATGACAAGGAAATCAATGCTTTTACGATGCCGGGCGGATATATTTATATCAATTCAGGCCTTCTTGAGATAACAAACGATAACGAGCTGGCATGCGTAATAGGCCATGAAATAGGTCATGTTGCAGCAAGGCATATTGCCAAAAAATTGCAGGTGCAGTTAGGCTATGACATTCTTATGAACATAGCTTTACAAAATGCAAGCGTCAAGCAAATGCAGCAAGCTATAGATCTTACATTTAACCTTGCTACGCTCGGATATTCGAGGGAAGACGAGCTTCTTTCGGATAGACTTGGCGCAAAATATGCTTATAAAGCAGGTTATGACCCTTATGCAATGATCACTTTCTTAAAAAAATTACAAGCAAAAGATAAAAGCGACATGGGGCCTGTTTTTTTGCGAAGCCACCCGTATACGTCTCAGAGAATACAGCTGATGGAAAAAGAAATTCCTGCTATAATATCTAAAGTAGATGCAGGCAAGACCGATAACCGGGGAGCCGGGCTCCAGGCAGTATCAAAGCCTGCTGAAGATATTTCCAAGGATCGCTCATCAACAAGAGTTATGTGCCAGAAATGCAGGCGGATATTTCCTGGAACCGTTAACTATTGCCCCTACGACGGGACAAAACTATTCTAATTCCTTAACCAGTTTGGCAGCACGTTGCTTTCAAGCAATGTGCTGCCAAATTCAAAAGCAGTTTACGAAGGGAGGTGTGTTCTATGCTTGCCGAAAGCGATAACAGGCTGTTTGAAAGAGTAAGCGGAGAACTTACAGTAAGGTACAGCCCACAGGGTACCGACGGAGAATTCTGCAGCACTACTAGAAACATAAGCGGCGGCGGTATAAGAATGCCTTTATTGAAAAAACTGAAATCAGGCTCAACACTGGACATGGAGATATTCAGGCATAACACAGATATGGCTTTCAGGTGCATGGGCAGGGTAATGTGGGTATGGGATGCCCCGCAAGACAAAAAAGAAGACCATGTTTTTGAAGCAGGCGTGAAATTCCTAAATCCCGATCTTCTATATATCGGAAAACTTATAGAATCTTTAGGAAAAAGCAACATATTGGTGTGATAATATGAGGCTATTAAAAAAACTATTTGAGTTTAAAAAAGACCCTGATTTCATCAACGACCGCCGCGATTCCAAAAGATACGACATAATGCTGAAATTAAATTATGCCTATCCTGAAACAAATTCTTCCGAAGAAAGTTTTACAAAAAATATATCCAGGCGCGGATTGAGGTTCCCGGTAAATTCAAGGCTCCCCAAAGGCTCGATTCTGGATATAAAGATAGAAGACCCGAACAGCGATAAGTCCCTGCTGTTAAAAGGCAGGGTGGCTTGGCTGGAAGAATTTTCAGGAGAAGAAGATTCTGAACCCATCAGATATGAAACAGGTGTAAGTCTTTTAAAAAAGAAACTTTTTTAAACTTATTTATTAACAACGCTATGATGTTAAAAACAAAGCCGGGTTTATTTAAGCTCCTGGAAGCCATCATTCTTATTATGGTAAGCACCCTTATAGTAACAAACCTGCTGTATATAAAGGATGCCTGTTCCACCAAGCAATGCATATTTACTAATTTACTGACCATAATGCTTCTTGTGTGGGCTACTGCCTTCTGGATTGTAGTAGTAAGGCACTCGGATAAAAAATAGTGCTATTCATATTTTATAATACCTCTGGTTTTCGTAATTTTTTATTGCTTTTTATACCTATATTAATCTTTCTGGCGCTTTACGCAATTTACAAAAATCACAAAGTTCGCACCTTTATTTCAACTTTTATTATTCTTTATGTTATATGTTTCTTTATATACCTATTTTTTATTATAAGATTTATACATTCGCGGCCGTAAAACCGCGGCCTTCAGGCAGCGGATGGAGTGCGGCCGCTCAGTATTCCGCCCAAGAAACCCCGGGCTTTGGTTCGACAAGCTCACCACACCTTGAACCATCCCAAGCGAAGTCGAGGGGTAGCCCGGGTGGCTCCATTTCCTAAAGGACAGCCGATGCATGACTAAAACGCGCGCTTTATTATACAAAAAGATTGTGATTATGGCGGCAGTTCTGATTGCCGCTGTGTTTTTTATGCGCATAGATAACTCGGCCGCAAGCGCTATTTCTATAAAAAGCGCAACGAAAACGCACGTAATGGGAGGTTATATTATTTTTATAAATTATGAGACCTACGACAAATGGACAGATGGGATTCTTTTTAAAGTGCACTGCAAGTTTGAAGAAAAAGAGTTCATGTTCACCAGCAGTTCTATTAATAACGTTGAGCGCGGCTGGCATAAAACTCAGATAACTATCACTGATGTTATAAAGAAAAGATACGGCTCTCTGAAGGAATACGAAGTTGAACTTTACAGAAACGGAGTGCTGGTAGACAGCAAGAAATATCTCTAAAAAAGGCGGCAGATCATGGTAAAATTATTGATAATAGATGACGATTTAGCTACCGGCGATTTCTTGAGATCTTTTTTTACTCAAAAAGGCTATAAGGTTTTTGTAGCCAATGACGGAGAGCAGGGGCTGTCTATTGTAAAGGAAAAGAAGCCGGACATAATACTTCTGGATATAAAAATGCCCGGCTTTTCAGGGCTGGAGGTTTTGCAAAAGATAAAAGAAATAGACAAAAATGCAAAGGTTATTATGATGACAGCTGTTAGTGAAGACCTTATAATTGAAATGGCTATGAAATACGGCGCAATAGGCTATATTACCAAGCCTTTTAGTCTGGAGTGTCTGGAAAAAGATGTCTTCTTAAAAACATTGGAAAAAATCCTTTAAATCCCTCTAAAACTCAAAACATATAGATTCTTCTATATAAACTTCTATTTATCCCTGTTTTATACTATAATAAATGCATGCCAATTGATGCGTTATTCTTAGGCGGGACTTCGATAGACCTTATTCAAGATAGACAGAAGGGAAGAGGGAAGACTGTTTCTGTTGGCGGATCTATAACGAATTCCGCTATTATTGCGGCTAAATTAGGACTGAAAACAGGGCTTTTAAGTAAAATCGGCAAAGACTCTTTTGGTAATTTCGCTATAGATTTTTTAAAGTCCTGTAAAATAAACATTAGCGGCATTATACAGGATTCAAACATTCGTACGCCGCTTGCTATAGCCAAGGTTGACAAATCTGGGGTTGCGAAATACACCTTTTATAAAAACTCCCCAAAAGACTCTGTAGTACCTATAAAAACTACACCCATGTACCTGTTAAACACCTGCAAAGTTTTTCATACCGGTTCAAGTTACTCATACCAAAAAGAAACTTTTGAAGAAACCCTGAAATTCATAAAATACCTTAAAAAAAGAGGTGTTTTTATTTCTTATGATCCAAATATAAGACCAAATAGTATAATTGACAAAGCCAGCGTAAAAAACAGGGTTTTAAAGCTCTTAAAACTGGCTGATTTGGCAAAATTAAGCGAAATAGACCTGGAATACCTGACTGGCCAGAAAAGCCCCTTAAAGGGCCTTGAAAGGCTTAAAAAACAGGTTAATTCTGAGCTGGTTTTAACACTTGGTTCAAAAGGCTCTATTTGCCCCGCAGGTGGCCGAAGATCTCCTGCGGGGTGGACATTAATTAGAATCCCGGCTTTTAAGGTCAAAATAGCAGATACCATAGGTGCTGGCGACGCTTTTACCGCAGGGCTTATTTATAGGCTGATTAAGCAGGGAGGGGCTAAATTCTTCGCCAATATGAAGTCCAACATGACATTTGCTTCAGCAATTTCCGCTCTAATCTGTACCCAAAAAGGTGCGAATTTGGGATTAAAAAATATAAAGCAAGTTAATTCATTTTTATCCGATAAGATAATGTAAAATAAATTTACCATTCATTTTGTGGTATAATACTAAAATATAGTGTTATATGAACGTTGCTTTTCAAAAAATAGAATCCAAAAATGACTCCCCAGTTTTATAAAAAAAATACATGGGTTACTGCTAAAAATATTTTAATCGTTATTATAATTTTACATGCCGTAAATAATATATACTGGTTTAAAAAAGATGGCTATGTATATCCTGGCTCTCATGCAGTATGGCTTGAGCAAAAATCTTTTGGATTCGCTGAATTTCTGCTTTATAAAAAAATACCTATTGTGCAAAAAGCAATAAGCGCAGTGGGTTTTTTTAACCTAAGACATTACTATTATGCGTTTTCTGTTACAAATTTTAATTTAACAGCTTTTTTTATCGCCTTGCCGATGTGCGCGCCTGTAAATGGCCATATGAAGTTATTCTTAATAAATAGTGTTTTATTTTTACAATTCTTATCTGTAATCTTAATAATTTATTATTTAGGAAAGATTATGTTTAATAAAAGAATAGGCGCATGGTCTGGTATAATTTTCTCATTTTATCCAGGGGCAGTAGGGTTATCAAGAAAAGTTAATTCCGAATTAATGGTGACATTTTTTATAATCCTGACCGTTATTATTTTTATCCAGGAAAAGCGCTTGTGTACAATTATAAGGTTATTTTTATTGTTTATTGTTTTTGCGCTCGGGACTCTTTCAGGCGGCTTATTTCTTGTCTTTTTCATCCCATTATTATTGTTAAAAATTTGTTATGATTTTTTATTTCACGAGAAAAAAATAGAAATTTTAACCTACTTAATTTTGTTTTTGTGTTTGATTTTTTTATTTTTTAATTTTTACTTCAATGGAGAATATTTAAAAGTCTTTTTAAGCCTTAAGGAAGGGCTTAGAGAGTGTTATCATAAACTATTTTTTAAATCTGCTGGTAATTTTATAGGCAGCGCAGCCAATGGTCTTTTAGGAATTTTCCTTTTTGCGCCACAAGGCTCATTTTGTGCCTGCACCCAGACTACGAATGTGGGAATAAATATCAAGACATTCCTTTTTTATATAATTGAGGCTGTGTATTACATCTCTCCGTTATTTTTCCTGTTAGCAATCTGGTCTTTTTTGTTTCTGTTAAAAGATAAGAAAATAAATTTTTACAAACGGAGTTTATTTGCAGTGTGGGTATTTATTGGTTATTTGCTTTTAAGTTTATTCCACATAAAATGGGGGAAATTTATTACACCTATACTGCCTGTTTTTGCATTAAGTTCGGGCGTTTTTATATCTGATTACGTCAAAAGGCCAAGAGTAAAAAAAGCCGTTATTTTGCTTCTCGGCATATCAACGGTATTTTACTATTCATACCTTTCTAAGGCTTATATACATTGTTTTGAAACCATAGGCGAGGGCATCATTTCTCATGCCCCCGTTAAATCTAAATTTCTATATACCGCTGAGCAGGTAGCTGCGAGAATTAATGATTATAATACAGGCAAAACAGATGAATTAATCACTATTGGTTTTTTGGACAAAGAATCTGCAAGATTTCAAGGTGCCTGGTTCAGTGATTCAAGCATGAAAGTGAGCAATTTAACAAAAACTTTTTTAACAAAAGGCTTTAGGATGACGGATTTTTGGAGTCTTTCCGATGATTTTTATCATAGTTTACATAAACAGGATTTTGTTATCTTAATAACTAAAAAAAAGATAAAAAAAATTGAAGATTATTTATTTCCAGAAGAGCCTAAAAAAATACCTAATCTTAAATTTGACATTATCTATGAAGACTGGTTGAAAGAAGATGTTTTTATTTATTTATTGAAGGTATCGAAAATATAAATTATGTTTTTGTACAGTTTTAAAAATTCCTAGTTGACATATAGCTTTTATGGCATGCGAAAGGCTATTTTTTTAGGTGGGTTATGCCGGAGTTTAAAAAAGGATTAAGGCTAAAGACAGTTTGCACGGCAGTAAGTGCATTATTCCTGCTCAATAGCCTGCTTTATGCCTCGAATCTCAGGGTCCCGATGAAAAACCTTGAGCGAGTAGAAGATTTCCTGGCAGGCAATGCGTCTCTTGATAGACTGTCTCCAAACGACTTACCTCCGGTAAAAAATGGTTTATTAGCTTACGAATATGTAATGCATGACATAGCGGTTAAAAAGGCTGTCAATCCGAATGATGACGAACTGGTAGGGGTATACGCTGCAGCTGGCGTAGACGTTTCTAATGTATTTTTGTCAACAAATGCAAGCAGGGTATATTTTATCGATTATGGTTATCGAGAAGCGTCTTTAGATTCACTGAAGGCGTGCTGGAAGGAAGGCTGGGATGCAGTAAAACTTTTCGATTCGGACAAGACAGCGAGACCCGGGGAACCAGGGTATTATATTGATAAATACAGGCAGGGCTATGATGATCAAGCTGATATAGCAGGAAATATTGAGTCGGCCCTTATCAAAGAATTAAAAGCTCTAGGGGTCAAAAAAGAAGATATAATTGATATCGATAGGGATGAAGACGGGAATATCAGAATAAGATTCAGGTGGGCGTACCTTGGTAAAAAATCAAAAACCGACCGCACTATTATTCTAATCAACGAGGATATAACAAATATTTCAGATTATCTGAAAGAAAAGTTGAAGGGCAGGCTGGATTTCTATTATCAAAGGGCAGGGCAAAAAATACCGGCCATGTATCATCTTTTTATCACAAGAGTTGCAGGATGGCTTAAGGACTCAGGCATTATGATAACAGATGACCATGATAATTCTGATCGATATTTTAGTCCTAGATTGGATGATTTCATGCTGATTGAGCCAACTGATGAGATGAAATATTGGGAGGAGAAGGTAATAGAATTGAGGAAAAAATTTCACATAGAAGTCAATTTTTATGGTTGGTGTGTGTCAATTAGAAAGAGACAGGAGACAGTAGAGGGCTTCCCGGGAAAGGTTACCCCGGGCAACAAGGCGACCCTAAATAGGTCGCTTTAACGGCCACTCTGTACCGTTTGTGCGGCCGCTCTGTACCGTTTGCGATTTTCCTCACCAAGCTGTCCCAGAATCACGCTTCAAAGTGTCCCAGGAACAGATGAAGCAGTAGCAGTAGGGCACCTTTAAAGGTGCCCTACGATTGTGGATAAGTTTACTTCTCAAATGGCAAAAATTAAATTAGATCTGCATGATATTTTTAATAAGGGCCGATCAATTGAGGAAGAGCTCAGCCGGGTTATGAGAGAGGCTGTGGATAAAAAGATTGCTTTGGTAGAAATCATGCCTGGCAAAGGAAGCGGGCAATTAAAAAAGCATGTTTTGCGGTTTTTGCAGGATAAAGAGATGAAAAAGCTCTATCACAGGGTAGAGAAAGATAGTAAGAATTTTGGAAGGATTTTCGTACATTTCAGATTTTAAAGTACGGGTCTTTTTATACTGTGGAATGGCCTGGGGGATATAACAATGAGGAAGGCTTATTTTCCTCGTACACATCTTTCTTCATCTTCATTTGCGACTTTAATCTTATTATTTCCTCATCCATTTTAGATGTGTTATTCTTTAATTTCGCTATTTCCTCACTAATTTCGCTATTGCGAACTTCAAGAGCAAAAAGAATCACTAAGCCGCATATAATTACTAATATAACTGTCGTATACATAATATCCCCCTTTTATATAAATTATACCACTAAATACGCAAAAAACCATGTTATGCCAAAATAATTGAAAGAAAATTGCCTCCAGATGTGTCTTATATAAGGAAAGACACAATACTGTTCTCGACTTCGCTCGAACTGTATTAACCAGGAGAGGTGGGGTATGACAGAAGCTCAGTTTTGGGGGTTTTTGGAGCGTATGTGGAAGGAGAAGGGCAGGGAGCCTATGATTGCCGGCCAAATAGATAACCCTGATCCAGAGGTCCAGGCGGTAGGGCATTATATTATGAGCCATACTTTATTACCGCGGGATTACGATAAGATACCGGTTGAAACCATAGCTAGTATGGGCAGACTGCTTCTTGAAAAAGGTGTTCAATGCAGGACCAGGGAAGCTATTATGATGATACTTGCCCATTCCGGGTCAGACGCGGCGCTTAACGCATTGAGAATATACAGCATGAAACCTAAACCAGGCTTGGAGATCTTTAGTCGGATGGCGCTAGATGAGTGCGAGGGCTGGCATAATGGCACTATGATGAAGGTTGATTTGATTAAGCAACTGTTCAAGGTCACAATTTGTGACCTTGAACAGGAGGGAGGTGTATTATGAAGGAGCTTATTCCACAGGAGGTGGTTGAGCGCAGGATATTCGTTATCCGAGGGCAAAAGGTGATGTTAAGTACGCATCTTGCCGAATTATACGGGGTCGAAACAAGGATTTTAATTCAGGCGGTAAAGCGTAATATCGAGAGATTCCCAGAGGATTTTATGCTTAAACTGTCAAGAAAAGAGATAATGAGGATATCTCAATTTGTGATATCCTTAAAGTACTCGAAAAGCGTTTATGCCTTTACAGAACATGGCATTTTAATGCTTTCATCGGTTCTTAATAGTGAACGGGCCATACAGGTCAATATTGCCATTATGAGGGCGTTTGTAAGACTAAAACAGGTGCTTGCCACACATAAAGAGCTTGCCAGGAAGCTTAAGGAGCTTGAGGGCGAAGTTGGCAAACATAATAAGCTAATAATAGAAATATTCAAGATTATTAAGCAGCTCACGCCGGCACTAATACCGCCTCTAAAGCCAAAACCCCCAATAGGATTTATCAAGTATGATGATTAATACAAGTTTGTTCTTGGCAGGGAAGAATCAAAGATAATAGTTATCCACAGCATTTACACAAATTAATGTAACTCATTGAGCTATATATACTTATGGCTATTTTTAATATATAGCCAAGTTAACATAAGATACATTATAGGCGCTTTGGCTTTGCCTCAAATAACCTGGTTTATATGGTTTTGGGATTCGAACTGGCGGGTTTATTCTAAATTGCTGAAACAGCTATAAAAACGACAATGTTGAATTAGTGTGCTTTTATTTTGCCTATCTTTTCCTGTAATAAGCCCATTGGGCATATTACGCACCATGCTCTATGTTTCGTAGCTATACCAAGGATCGTAGCGATAATAGTGGATACCGCGCACATTATTACAAAAACAAGGCCTATAGCCCTTATACTCCCTCCTGTCCGGACAATCTGAAACATAAAAGAGCTCATTATAAGGACAAAAACTAGCCATCTAAACCATTCTTTTGTGAAAATCCCTGGCATTGGCTTATTGCGGGTAATTTTTGAAAGCCCAAGGTCTAAATAAGACCCTCTTGGGCAGAAATTCCAACACCAGAACCTGGCTTTAAAAATTGACAAAACCAGCATGAAAAGTACAGCTAGTAATACTAAATAACCGAGCATTGGATAAAAAAATCCGCCTATTACTACAAGCGGAAGAAACCATACCATTATAACTTGGGCTTTTTTCATAAGAATATAGTACTGCTTTTGGATAATATAAGCAAGCTGGAATTTCTAAAGAGAACCACGGCTGGTTTTATAATAAGTTACAGACAGGCTTTTTAAGACATTATAAGCTTCTCTGAAATTTGCTGCCGGATGACGTAAAGGATTCAAAGAAACAGGCCTGTTTTCTTTTGTAATGGCAGGAAAAACATCCGGGGCGTACGTCCTAAAGGACAGATCTATATAATCTTTTCCTTTTCTTTGCACGATTGCGTAGT
The DNA here is from genome assembly GCA_018824725.1 of Candidatus Omnitrophota bacterium. Lineage (GTDB taxonomy): Bacteria > Omnitrophota > Gorgyraeia > Gorgyraeales > Gorgyraeaceae > UBA10183. Next base: position 4,132 of record JAHJGB010000150.1, on the reverse strand, counting down.
CCAGGTCAAAACCATCTTTTATAACAAAGCCTACATACGGGACTTCTATATCTTTTATTAATTCGTATGCTCTTTCCGCTTTGCTTCTTTCCAGATTAATCATATCAAGATCTGCTATCAGCTTGTAAAGATCAGGATAGCGCGCAGGCACTATACTTTCTAAAAATCTATGAAAAGCGGGGCTCGCATCAATGCGGGTTTCAAAATATCTGAGTTTTCGATTTTTTTCCGCGTCAGCAGAAGAATTTTCTGCATATACCGGTATATTCTGGCTCAATACGACTTTCATGTATAAAAGTAAAGATAAAAAATCCTTGTCTATAGCTGATTTTATATATTCCCCTATTCTGAAAGAAAAATTTGTTACTACCTCCAGCCTGCCGTCAGGCCTGAAAACATATTCTAATCTCGTGCCCGGAGATGAATATATCGAATCTTCTGTCCCGGGTGTTTTTTCATTAAAGCCCAATTTATCCAGGACATTCCTTGGCCTGCCGTAATTCCACATCACTAAATTATCATCGTTTATATCCGCATATGCAACATCAATGTCGTCGCTTCTCAATTCTTCTTCTATCTCACGCAGGGCTTTTTTCTGCAGGTCATAGCATCTTGTTATAACCTCTGGAAATCCTGGTAATTGAGCCGTATAAAAGCCCAGATTCCTGGGAATTATCTGTATATTCCCCTTAAACACCATAAGGACATTTTTAAATTTATCTTTTAATCTCCGATATATCCTGTCAACCTCTTCTTGATCATTATTTTTTAATGCCTCTAGTAACGGCTCATAAAAAAAGTGAAAAGACAGCTTTATGGTATCTTCTTTTTTTAATATAGATACTAACTTTTCCGCTCCTTTTTGCACAACCCTGTCTCTCGTATCCCAGCCATTTGTAATTATAGTTAATACTTCAAACCTTTTTATTACCTCGCGATAAATATCCGAAAAATCAGCTCCGATAACTTTATCTCTATAATGCAGAGGATCGTTTGCGTCATAAGGCAGGATATGCGTGATAAAGGGCATCTTTTCAGACAGCCTTTCAAAATTCCTTTCATGCAACGCATCTAAAAGTTTTAACGCTACAGGGTAAGGCATATATTTGTATTGCTTCTTTGAATCCGGCTGGCAGATTAAACACTGGTTATAGCAGCCCTCGTTAAATTGCACGCAAACAGCGCTGTCCCTGTCAGCATAAATGACGTCCGGTAATTTAATGCCTACAAATAAATCAAGGCGCTCTTCCATGTTTTCCAATGTCGGAATCTGCTTTGCAAGAGCCTCTGCTTTTTGAAGGTTAAAATCGTGTAAGCAATCTTCAATCTTTCTTAAAAGCTTCGCGCCTTTACCGCTCAAAATATCATTGTAACCTCTCAAAACCCTGACCCCTTTAGAAAGCTCTTTTTTTATCTTCGAGCCGGATAATAGCTCTATTGCTTCCCCTGCTCTGTACTTATCCGTTCCCAGAGGAACTCTTAGGCAGGATATTTCTGAAGAATAGGTAAAACCCTGCCCTAGAAATATCACCATCATTACAGATATTAAAACCATAGCGGCTATTTTATATATCTTTTTCATATAAAATCAACAATGTCGGTTTTCTAGTTGTTGCGGTTAATTAAAGTGATTACCCAACGTTTCTGCTTGATTGAGGCAGGATATTCCTTTAAAAAGTATTACTTATCAATAGACAGAAAAAGGCCATTTCTCCCATGGCCTTATATGTTTATTATATGTATTGTATATTGATAAATAGTTTATCTTATTACAGGCTATAAGTCAAGCAAAACCTTAAAGTTATAAGAAATTTAACTAAATTAACGGGCGCTAGTTACTTTTGATGTTTAATAAAAATGCGCGCTATCTTTTCTTCTATCTTTGGGTGGAGCAGGATTATTAAAAGCCCGCCCATGATATTACCTATAGTCACAGGAATAAGATTGCTGAACATGGCAGGAAAACCTGATAAAAAGCTGCCTTTTGCCATAAGCGCTGCCGGCAGAAAATACATATTGGCCACAGAGTGCTCGTATCCTGACACTACGAATGTCATTATCGGAAAATATATCCCCAAGATCTTGCCTGTTATTGTCCTGGAGGATATACACATGATCACAGCTACGCATACAAGTATATTGCATAATATGCCCCTGGATAACGCCTCTGTAAAACTTAATCCTAATTTATTCTCAGCTATATTGACAGCTGTAGCGCCTATTGAAGTCAGCTCTCCGTTATGAAAAAGTAATCCTGATTTGGAAACAAGCCACGCCACCATTACAGCGCCTAATAAATTTCCAAGATACACAACCAGCCAGTTACGCAGGACCTTTAAATAAGAATATCTCTGGTAGATAACCCCTATGGTCATAAGGATGTTTCCTGTAAAAAGCTCTGAGCCAAGGATAAGTACCAGCATAAGGCCTACGCTAAAAACGCTTCCCGCGAGAAACCTTGCTACCCCGGCATCCAGCGTCCCTCCGCTCAGCACGCTGACAGCGGCGTGGGCGCCAAAGGCAATATACATCCCTGCCAGAATACCAAATACAAGCAGCTCAAATATAGTCTCGTTTGCCTTTTTCTCGCCTATATTGCTTATGGCCTTGGAAACCTCAAACGGACTTAAAAAAAGACTTTCCATGCGCATCCTCCTGGGTATTTATTTGACTTGAATTATTTAATCAAGACCGGTATTTTTAATACTTTCGTAGAACTCTCTGTAGTTTTCTTTTTTATCGCTATTGCGGAGCGCCATTGCAGTCTTTGGGTGCTCGTTCATCATGCCTGCTATGGCATAGGGTATAACATAACCCCATTCTATCTTCTTGCTTAGAGTAATAAATTCACTGGAAATAACGTCCAGAATAGGCCTGATATCAAATTTCGGGTTCTTCAGAAAGCCTACCAATAGCTCTAAAGGGCAATTCCCTGCAGCCCTGCCGATTCCGTATATGGTGGCGTCAAGGTAATTTGCATTATGTATTATAGCCTCTATGGTATTGCTGAATGCCAGCTGCTGGTGATTATGACCATGGAATCCCACCTCTCTTGTTTTAAGTATAGCCTTGAAGCGCTTCACAATTATCTCTGTAGTCTCCTGATAAAGATTGCCAAAGCTGTCCACGATATATACCACATTGGCCTTGCTTTCATTTTCTATCTGGCGCAAAGCCTCATCCAGCTCAACGCCCTGGTCTTTGGAAATCGCCATGATATTAATAGTGGTCTCATAGCCCTTTTCAGCAAAGTGGTTTACCATAAATATGGCCTTGTCGATATCTTTGACATACGTTGCAACGCGTATCATCTTTACAGGGCTTTCGCTTACGGGTTTCACATCGTCTATATTTACGCGGCCTATGTCCACCATAACAGATATTTTTGTCCTGGACTCTATCCCCTCTATTACCTTCCTGATTTCTTCATCGTCGCAAAATTTCCACGCCCCGTATTCTTTCGGAGAAAAAAGTTCTTTAGAATTCTTGTACCCTATCTCCATATAGTCAATGCCAGCCTCTGATACTGCCCTGTACACCTCCCGCACAAATCTGAAGTCGAAATTATGGTTATTCATAAGCCCGCCGTCGCGGATAGTACAATCTAGAACTTTGATCTTTTCTCTGAACATACCTGCTCCTTAAAAACTCGGTTCAATGCAAATGATCTTGTACTTTTTAAAGTCTTTTAAGCCCCCTTGGATAAAACTGAGGTTGGTGAGATATTTCATTTTGTACCAGGTAAAAAATTCTTTTTTAGGCTCCATGCCGATATTCCATTTAACATATTGATATGCAAAATATGCTGTCAGGATAAACGCTATCAGGCTCGCCAGTCCCAAACCCAAAATAAGGCTTAATATAAAAATAAATCCGAATATATGCATTAAATGAAAATTTCCCAGATAAATAAAACCCTTTATCGGAAAAGGAAGGCTGATTGAAGGGTTCTTGTTAAGAAATTGAAATATTATCTCTAGTCTGCTCTTTTTTAGATGCTTGTTAAGTAGATTTGCATGAGCCTGGCCATAGGTTACCCAAACCCTTCTAAGCGCTTTTAAATCCGCCCTGTGCATGTGATCAACCTTTGCATCCGGCGCAAAATAAAATTTCCAGCCTTTTGATCGGTGTT
>JAHJGB010000020.1 GCA_018824725.1 Candidatus Omnitrophota bacterium | reverse complement strand
GCTGGCGGAAAAACTGGACGCGCCTATCACCTGGACATTGATGGGCATAGGTGGTTTTCCCGCCACGCATAAACTTTCTCTGGGTATGCTCGGCATGCACGGCACAGCTTACGCAAATCACGCGATCATGGAAGCGGATTTGATACTTGCCTGCGGCGCCAGGTTTGACGACAGGGTTACCGGCAGGCTTGATAAATTTGCGCCTTATGCCAAGATCGTACATATTGATATAGATCCAACGTCTATCGGCAAAAACGTGAGAGTGGATATCCCTATTGTAGGGGATGCGAAAAATATTTTAGGCCAGTTAATAGAGGATATAAATAAAGCGCCGGATACTTCGGAATGGCTGAAGACAATTGATGCCTGGAAGAAAAAATACCCCCTTAAATATCAGGATAAAAAAGATATAATAAAACCGCAGTATGTCGTGGAACAGATTTGCGAAGCTACCAAGGGAGAAGCGGTTATCACCACAGAGGTGGGCCAGAATCAGATGTGGGCTGCGCAGTGGTATAAGTATGATTATCCGCGCACATTTATTTCATCAGGCGGGCTTGGCACCATGGGATTCGGTTTTCCTGCTGCAATGGGCGCAAAAATAGGAATGCCTGATAAAATAGTCTTTGATATAGCAGGGGACGGTTCCATACAGATGAATATACAGGAACTGGGCACGTGCGTCGCGAATAAGATTAATGTCAAGGTTGCGATACTAAATAACGGCTATCTGGGAATGGTCAGGCAGTGGCAGGAATTATTTTATAAAAAGAGGTATTCCTATACCACCATGACTAGCCCTGATTTTGTCAAGCTTGCAGAGAGTTACGGGGCTGTCGGAATCCGGGTTACAAAAAAAGAAGATGTCCGCGAGGCAATTGAAAAAGCGATTTCTATAGATAATGTCGTGCTGATAGATTTTAAAGTCGAAGAAGAAGAGAATGTGTATCCTATGGTTCCCGCGGGAGAGGCGTTGAACCGCATGATAGAGGGGCTTGCGTAATGAGACATACTATATCAGTATTGGTTGAGAATAAATTCGGTGTGCTGGCCAGAATAGCAGGTTTATTCAGCGCGCGCGGTTATAACATAGCGTCCTTGGCAGTATCCGAGACCATGGACCCGACTATTTCCTATATGACAATGGTGGTAGAAGCCGAAGACGAGAAAATTCTGGAGCAGATAAAAAAACAGCTCAATAAGCTCATAGATATTATCAACGTTACGGATTTTACAAAGAAAGGCCATGTTGACAGGGAGCTTATACTGGCAAAGATAGGTTATTCCTCAAAAGATAAAGCCAGGCTGGACAGTGTGCTGAATAAGATCTGCGCAAAGGCGGTCCAACGTGGAAGCGATACAGCTATCATTGAAATGATAGGCGATCAGGATGAGATCAAAACCTTCCTGGAAGGATTAAAACAGTTCGGGATAAAGGAACTGATCAGAAGCGGTAGAATTGCAATAGCAAAATAATCGCGGAACCACGCAGAAGCTGCTCCTCGTTTTACTCGAAAGAGACGCGGAAAAACGCGGAAGCCAGAGTTTAACTTCAGCGTAATTCCGCGTTAAGTTCCGCGTAGTTCAGCGATAGCATGCAACAATATAAGGAGGAACTAACAATGTTAAAGATCTATTATGACAAGGATGCTGATTTAAACATCCTTAAAGGCAAGAAAGTGGCTATCATAGGATATGGGATTCAGGGCAGGGGACAGTCCTTGAATCTTCGAGATAGCGGAGTGGAAGTGGTTGTTAGCGAATTAGAGGGAACGGAAAATTATAAACTTGCGGTGCAGGATGGCTTTAAGCCTGTCTCTGTCAGTGAAGCTGCAAAACTCGGGGATATAATACAGATACTTACGCAGGATCATGTGCAAGCGCAGGTATACAAAGAATATATAAAGCCTAATTTGAAAAAAGGAAAGGCGTTGTGTTTCTCTCACGGGTTCAATATTCATTTTAAGCAGATAAAACCTTCCAAGAACGTGGATGTATTTATGGTGGCGCCGAAAGGACCGGGCGCTCTCGTAAGAAAAATGTATGTGGAAGGTAAAGGCGTGCCCTCCTTAGTCGCTATATATCAGGACGCGACAGGCAATGCCATGAAACTTGCTTTAGCTTACGCTAAAGGATTAGGCGCGGCAAAGGCAGGCGTAATAGAGACGACTTTTAAAGAAGAGACAGAAACAGATCTTTTCGGAGAGCAGGTTGTTTTATGCGGGGGCGCGAGTGAACTTATAAAAGCAGGATTTGACACGCTGGTAGAAGCTGGTTATCAGCCTGAGATAGCGTATTTTGAAGTGCTGCACGAGTTAAAGCTTATAACAGACCTTATCCAGGAGACAGGGATTTCCGGAATGAGGAGAAGAGTTTCCAATACTGCCTGTTACGGAGATCTGTCACGCGGCAAAAGGGTTATTACGGAAAGAACCAGAAAAGAGATGAAGAAAATTTTAAATGAAATCCAGAGAGGCAAGTTTGCAAGAGAGTGGATAAAAGAAAATGAGGCAGGCAGGCCGAATTTTAATAAGCTGTTAAAAGAAGGCGATGAGCATCAGATCGAGGCAGTGGGTAAGAAGCTCAGAGAAATGATGCCGTGGATGAAGAAGTAATCGCGGAACCACGCGGAAGCTGACCCTCGCTTTGTTCGGGTCAGACGCGGAAAAACGCAGAAGTTAACGTTTAGCTTCGGCGTAGTTCAGCGTGGAGTTTACCCCGAGTTTATCGAGGGGTTCCGCGTATTTCCGCGATTAACAAAGAGAACAAATAATTTGTTATGCTGAAACGTATTATCATATTTGACACAACTCTGAGAGACGGCGAGCAGTCGCCGGGCGCAAGCCTGGACGTGAACGCCAAGATAGAAATAGCCAGGCAGCTCACCAGATTGGGCGTTGATGTGATTGAGGCAGGATTTCCCATAGCTTCAAAAGGCGATTTCAACGCTGTCCACAAAGTGGCTGGCGCAGTAAAAGGCGTTACTATTTGCGGGCTGGCCAGATCTATAAAATCCGATATCGATGCGTGTGCAAAGGCTGTGAAACCTGCGAAGTGCCCGAGGATCCATGTTTTTCTGGCTACATCAAAGATTCACATGCAGTACAAGCTGAAAAAAGCTGAATCAGAGATACTGAAGCTTGCAACCTGGGCAGTCGGGTATGCGCGTAACTTCTGCGATGATGTGGAATTTTCCCCTGAAGACGCTTCGCGCTCAGATAGGGATTTTTTGTGCAGGGTTGTGGAGTCTGTTATAAATGCAGGCGCAAAAACAGTGAATATCCCTGATACAGTAGGCTACGCAATGCCCCTGGAATTCGGCTCTCTTATCAAGGACATAAAGACAGGAGTCCCTAATATAGATAAAGCCATTATAAGCGTTCATTGCCACAATGACCTGGGACTAGGGGTCAGCAATTCTCTTTCAGCTGTAGAAAACGGGGCAGAACAGGTGGAATGCACTATCAACGGCATCGGAGAAAGAGCAGGCAATGCGTCTCTTGAAGAAATAGTGATGGCCATCGATACACGCAAAGATATATTCGGCGTTACAACCTCTATAAATAAGAAAGAAATTTATAAAACCAGCCGCCTGGTCAGTAAACTTACAGGAATCGTTGTCCAGCCGAATAAGGCAATAGTGGGCAGGAATGCCTTTAGCCACGAGGCAGGCATTCATCAGGACGGAATGCTGAAGAAAAGCTCTACTTATGAAATCATAAAACCGCAGGATGTAGGATTCGGAAGCACAAGGCTTGTCCTGGGAAAACATTCAGGCAGGCACGCGTTTAACGAGAGATTAAGGAAACTTGGTTTTGAGTTGGATGAAAGCGAATTATCAAAGGCGTTCGAGAGGTTTAAATCTCTTGCGGATAAGAAAAAAGAGGTATTTGACGAGGATCTCTTATCGATAGTGGAGGATGGTATAGTCTCTATCCCGGAAACCTTTCTCCTTGAAGATTTAAATATAACGAGCGGAAATAAAATTATTCCTAAAGCTGCAATAGGCCTTAAAAAAGGCGCGAAGATATTGAAGAAGTCCTCTTCCGGAGACGGCCCGGTAGACGCATGCTATAAAGCCATAGACGCTATAACAGGCTTGAAGTGTAAACTCTTGGATTATTCTCTGAAATCTATTACCGGAGGCAAGGACGCGCTGGGCGAGGTTACAGTCAGGATAAGATCCAATAAAGACGAAGTCTTAGGCAGGGGCACATCTACTGATATCATAGAGGCCAGCGCAAAGGCGTATGTGAACGCGGTCAATAAACTGATCTTCACCCGTTCGCGCAAGGCAAAATCCGGCCCCGCAAAATTAAAACTATAAAATAATGGATATGTACGGTGTAATCGGCTGGCCTATAAAACATAGTTTATCGCCTGCGATGCACAATGCCGCCTTTAAGGCGCTCGGCATTGACGCGGAATATAGATTATTCGAGGTAAAGCCGGAAGAACTCGAGGATTTTATTCTCGCTAAAAAAAGCGCAGCAGGGTTTAACGTTACTGTGCCGCATAAAGAAAAATGCATGGCGCTTTTGGATTCCATTGATCCGCCGGCAGTTTCGATAGGCGCCGTGAATACTATTGTGATAAAAAGCGGGAAACTGACAGGGTACAATACAGACAGCCTTGGTTTTATAGCAGCGCTTGAAAAAGACCTGGACTTCAGCGTAAAAGGAAAATCTGTATTCGTTCTTGGTTCGGGAGGGGCTAGTAGGGCAGTGAGTTTTAGCCTGGCTGCGTCCGGGGCAAAAAAAATAATACTGACGGATTTATTTTTAGATAAAATAAAATCGCTCGCGGAAAATGTAAGAAAATTTTATCCAGAATGCAAAGTGGATATACTGGAGCCAAAAAAGATTTACAGAGAAGTGGACTTAAGCGGCATAGACCTATTAGTTAACGCCACCCCTGTTGGCCTTAAGGAAAGTGATTCTATTTTATTTGATAAAGGTGTTTTTAGAAAAGGCCTGGCGGTTTATGACCTTGTCTATAACCCTGAAAAAACAAAACTGGTTGAGCTCGCGGAGAATTCCGGGCTTAAGGCTTCAGGCGGACTGGGCATGCTTTTATACCAGGGCGCAGAGAGTTTTAAGCTCTGGACAGGCAGGAAAGCGCCGGTAGAGGTAATGCGTAAGGCTTTAAGATCTACTATGGGAGTCCGACTCCCATAGTAGATGGGATCATTGATGGGAGTCGGGCTCCCATCAAAAACCAATATGGCGTATTTACTTGTACTTATCTTTGGTTTAATAATCGGAAGCTTCCTGAATGTGTGCATATACAGGATGCCCAGGGGCGAATCACTGGTTTTTCCGGGTTCAAGATGCGTTTCATGCAAGAAGCCTATAAGTTGGTATGATAATATACCATTAGTCAGTTATGTTTTGCTTAAGGGTAAATGCAGGTCTTGTAAGGCTAAATTCTCTCCGCGGTATTTTTTTGTAGAGCTGATAAGCGCCGTATGTTTTCTGATTTTATTTGCGAATTTTAAATTTAACTATGTATTCTGGATTTACAGCTTGTTGGTATTCAGCCTTATAGTTATTGCGTTTATAGACTTGGAGTTTCAGTTGATACCGGACAGCATCAGTCTTGCAGGTATATTTGTCGGAATTATCCTAAGCGTAATTTTTCCGGGATTACAAGGCGCTTTCACCTGGCAAAGAGGTTTTTTAAATTCTATATTAGGAGTTATAGCAGGCGGAGGCTTGATATATCTTACAGGTGTTTTAGGTCAGCTTGCCTTTAAAAAAGAAAGCATGGGCGGAGGAGACGTGAAGCTCATGGCAATGCTTGGCGCGTTTTTAGGCTGGAAAATGGCAATACTCATTTTCTTTTTAGCTCCTTTTTTCGGGACGCCTATCGGGATTTATGTGAAATTTGTAAAAAAAGAGGATATAATACCTTATGGCCCGTATATTTCTTTAGCTAGCTTTGTGGCTATGGTCTGGGGCCATAAAATTTTAAGCTTATTATTATAGGTCCTTCAGCGGCTACAATCCTCCTGTTTGTCGGAGTGCTTAACGCCGCTTCAGGATCAAATTTGCTTCGCAAATTTGGGAGGTATAAGATGTTGAGATTTTTGACTGCAGGGGAATCGCATGGAGAGGCACTGGTGGGCATATTGGAAGGCATGCCTGCCGGCTTAAAAATAAATACAAGTGGTATAGATAAAGAACTTAAAAGAAGGCAGGAGGGCTATGGAAGAGGCCAAAGGATGCAGATAGAGAGCGACCGGGCTAAAATACTTTCAGGTTTTATGAGAGGTGTCACAATAGGAAGCCCAATAGCTATTCTTATTGAAAATAAAGATTTTTGTATAGATAAATTGCCTGCTGTTAAAAATCCCAGGCCAGGGCATGCGGATATGGCAGGGATTCTGAAATATGGCTTTAATGACGCCAGATGTGTGCTTGAAAGGGCTTCAGCGAGAGAGACAGCTGCAAGGGTGGGGATAGGCGCAATATGCAAGATTTTATTGGCAGAGTTTGGCATAAAAATTATGAGCCGCGTTTTAATGATAGGCGGGGCTAAGGGAGAAACGGCTATTAAAGAGAAAATAGACAAAGCTGTAAAATCAAAAGATACGCTGGGCGGAATATTTGAAGTAACGATTAAAGGAGTGCCTCCTGGTTTAGGCAGCTATGCGCATTGCGACAGGCGTCTGGACGCAAACCTGGCAGAAGCGATTATGTCCATACCTGCCATCAAGGCGGTGGAAATAGGAAATGCCATTGAATGCAGCGCAAAACCTGGTTCAGAAGTGCATGATGAAATTTTTTATTCAAGAGAAAAAGGCATCTACAGAAAAACCAATAACGCCGGCGGCATAGAAGGCGGTATGTCGAACGGCGAGGATATAATAGCGCGCGGCTATATGAAACCTATAAGCACTTTAATGGACGCTCTTAATACAATAGATATTGATACAAAAAAACAAGTAAAGGCTTCCACAGAGCGCTCTGATGTGTGCGCTGTTCCTAGCGCAGGAGTGGTAGGGGAGGCAATGGCGGCCTTTGTAATAGCCAGGGCGTTTTTAGAAAAATTCGGCGGGGATAGCGTTGCCCAGATAAGCAGAAATTATAAGGGTTATATAACAGGTTTAAAACTTTAGCGCTAGCGAAGCAGAGCAGTAATCAGTATCAAAATTGTGTATCCTGTCGGTGTGTTTCCAGCCAAAACCCAGAAAGATGGCTTTCTTTAAATCGTAGTTAAATTCAATACCGACTTCATTTAACCCGCCTGCGCCTTTTTCAAGATTATAAGAATATTCTTCCCAAAACCGCATGAGAAGTTTTTCTTTCAATGATTTTTTAAATACGGGAAATATAGCGCTGAGTTTAGTGGTTGTTTCCATGGACGCATCACCTGGGCTGAAAGTCATAAAATCCAGGATTTCGCCTGAGATATATTGGATAGACTCGCCTGCGTAGAAGTATTTTAAAAGGCATTTTTCAGCTTCAAAGCCTGCGGTTAACTTTTCCCATACGTTTGTTTTTAAATTCCTTTGCGCTTCGCCGAAACAAGCTATAGTCATATCATAAGAGTCTATATTTCTATAAAGAGAAACACGATTTAAATAAATATTGCCGTCATCGCTCCTTACATCTTTAAGCAATTCATTCCTGTCTTTTATATCAACACTGTAAGCGGGATTTAAAAATATAAACTGGGCTAATAGTATGATTACGCCGGATAGTAGTTTCATTTAAATGAGAAGTATAACATACAGCCCCAGTAAATACAAGGGGTTTGACTATTAGATGGTTATCTGTTATAGTCTATCAGAATAGAGGCTGATATGAAGAATATAATTTTAGTAGGGTTCATGGGCACCGGAAAAAGCGTTGTCGGAAAAAAGCTCGCCGCAAAACTTGATAAAGATTTCGTAGAATTAGACGATATGATAGAATCGAAAGAAAAAATGGCTATAAAGGATATATTTGAGAAAAAGCTCGAGCCGTATTTCAGGCAGGTTGAAAAAGAGGCGGTAAAAGAAGCTGCTAAGCGTAAGAATGTCGTTATATCCGCAGGCGGAGGCGCAGTTATGGATGAAGAAAATTTTAAGAATCTGAAAAATAGCGGCATTATAATTTGCCTTAAGGCATCTCCTGATACTATCCTTAAAAGGACAAAAAACCTCAAAACCCGCCCGCTTCTGAATGTCCCTGACCCCAAAAAACAAATAGAAGAGCTCTTAAAGAAAAGGGAGCCATGTTACAATAAGGCGGATTTCAGCATAAATACGGATGATCTCACCATAGAGCAAGTTGCAGCCAGGGCAATGGATTTTATTCATATTTCTTAGGGCACTTTCGAACTACCTGCCTTGTAGCCAGATCAGCTTTTCTAAAAATATTTAAAAATATAAAATTTTTGAAAGAAAACCTCCCCAGGCTGTGTCTTATATGCCAGGGGTGATTATATGAATGATACTGAGAGATTGATTGTGCTTAATATGGTGGAAGATATTGGGAGTGTCAGGACCAGGGTCCTATTGAGTGAATTTGGGTCGTTTGAAAAAGTTTTTAAAGTAAGCGCTGATGAAATCACCAGGGTAAAAGAAATCGGGCCTATTATAGGTGCCAGAGTGCCGCAGGCGATTAAAGAGATTGATTTAAAAAAGGAAATGGGTTTAATAAAGAAGTATGGCGTAAAGGTCATTACTTTTTTAGACAAGGATTATCCTGAGAACCTTAAAACTATATATGATCCGCCCGTAGTTTTATATGTAAAAGGTAAGATTTTACCGGACGACAAATTAGCTATGGCGATAGTAGGCTCGCGCCTGGCGTCTTTTTATGGAATGCAGACGGCTGAGAAACTGGGGTTTGAGTTGGCTTCGCATGGTATAACAATAGTTTCAGGTCTGGCGAGAGGCATTGATTCCGCTAGCCATAAAGGCGCATTAAAGGCAAAAGGGAGAACCTTAGCTATCTTAGGCTCAGGCCTTGCCAATATTTATCCGGAAGAGAACATAAAACTGGCTGAAAAGATCTCTGAATCAGGAGCTGTAATCAGCGAATTTCCGATGCGTACCATACCTGACAGAAGAAATTTCCCCAAAAGAAACAGAATCATAAGCGGGCTTTCGCTGGGAGTCATATGCGTGGAGGCAGCTGAAAAAAGCGGAGCGCTGATTACATGCGATTGCGCCCTGGAGCAGGGCAGGGAAGTCTTTGCGGTTCCGGGAAAAGTGGACTCAATGACCTCAAAAGGCACGAATAAGCTTATCAAGCAGGGCGCGAAATTAGCTCAGGGGATAGAGGATATTCTAGAAGAATTAAACCTTTCTACCGATGGGAGTCGGACTCCCATCACAGCTGGAAAGGTTTCAGGCAATGCATTGGACAAAAACGAAAATTTAGTATATACTTTATTATCCAGCGATCCCAAGTATATAGATGATATATGTCTGGAAAGCGGCATAGGGTTGAATAGAATTGCCGGGATACTATTAAACCTGGAGATCAAGAAATTCGCAAAACAGCTTCCGGGGAAGAATTTCGTCAGAATAAGGAGTGAAAATGTCTAAATCGCTCGTGATTGTTGAATCGCCTGCAAAGGCCAGCACTATAAATAAGATACTCGGTAAAAAATTCGTCGTCTCTTCTTCGATGGGCCATATAATGGACCTGCCTAAGTCAAAGATGGGCATAGAGATAGAAAAAGATTTCACCCCTGAATACATAATGATACCGGGCAAGAAAAAGATAGTAGACGCATTGAAAAAAGAAGCTGTGGATTCAGACAGCATATTTCTGGCAACAGATCCTGACAGGGAGGGAGAAGCCATAAGCTGGCATCTGGCTAATCTTTTAGGCAAGAAGAAAAAAATCTACAGGATCGCGTTTCACGAAATCACAAGGAGTGCTATAGAAGCAGCGATTGGCAATCCTGGCAAAATAGATATGAACATGGTGGACGCTCAGCAGACAAGAAGGATCTTGGACAGGCTGGTGGGTTACAGCATCAGCCCGTTATTATGGAGAAAGGTCGGCAGAGGCCTTTCAGCAGGCAGGGTTCAGTCAGTTGCGGTGAGACTTGTAGTGGACAGGGAAAAAGAAATAGACATTTTTGTGCCGAAAGAATACTGGGAAATAGAGGCGGAGCTCAAAAAGAAAAATGTAGAAAACTCTAAATTCACAGCCAAGCTGGATAAGATAGAAGATAAAAAAATAGACCTTAAAAATCAGGGTGATTCTGTTAATCTGGTAGCCGAGCTGGAGAAGGGAAAGTTTACAGTCGCAAGTGTTGATAAAAAAGAAAAACGTAAATACGCCCAGCCACCTTTTATAACCTCCAAGCTCCAACAGGAGGCATTTTATAAGCTAAGGTTTCAGGCCATAAAAACAATGAAAGTGGCGCAGCAGCTGTATGAAGGTCTGCCCATAGGGAGCGAGGGAAACGTAGGCCTTATAACATACATGCGTACAGACGCTGTAAGGGTCGCGAAGGAATCTCAGGATTTCGCAAAAAAATATATACTTGAAAAATACGGCCCTGAATTTATACCCACTACGCCGAATGTATATAAATCAAAGAAAAGCGCCCAGGATGCCCATGAAGCAATAAGGCCTGCATTGCCGCTCAGAGAACCGAATAGTATAAAAGAATTTCTTACCCTGGACCAGCATAAGCTTTACACATTGATATGGAACCGCTTTATATCCAGCCAGATGACGCCCGCTGTATTTAATGTAGCGAGCGTTGAGATAAAAGCAGGCAGGTGTATTTTTAAAGCCACTGGTTCTCAAAAATTATTCCAGGGTTTCAGCGTAGTTTATGAAGAAAACGAGGACGAGAAAGAAGAGGAAAAATTGCTTCCGTCTCTGGAAGCAGGAGAAGCGCTGGACCTTTTAAAACTGGATCCGAGCCAGCACTTTACAAAGCCTCCTCCTAGATATTCGGATGCATCTTTAGTAAAAGCTCTCGAGGAAGACAGGATCGGAAGGCCAAGTACCTACGCACCCATTATACAGACTATCATTGCCCGCAATTATGTAAAAAGGAAAGAAGGATATTTTTGTCCTTCTGAGCTGGGCATAGTAGTTACAGACCTTTTGATGAAAAGCTTCCCTAAGATTCTGGATCTGGAATTCACAGCTAAAATGGAAGAAGAGCTGGATGAGATAGAAGAGGGAAGGCAGAAGAGTTCCGAAGTGTTAAAAGAATTTTATACGCCTTTTGCAAAAGAAGTAGAGCATGCCAAAGTAAACATGCGGAAGGTAAAAGGAGAGGCTGTAAAAACCTTGGAGATCTGCGAAAAATGCGGCAAGCCCATGGTCATAAAATGGGGCAGGCTGGGGAGATTTTTGAGCTGTTCTGATTTTCCTAACTGCAGGTTTGCCAAAGCAATACCTACTGGCGTGAAATGCCCTGAGCCTGATTGCGGCGGGATGCTTGTTGAGCGTCGCTCAAAAGGAGGCAGGCATTTCTACGGTTGTTCCACTTACCCTAAGTGCCATCATATATCGCGCAGGCTTCCTTCCCAGAATGATGAAGATAGTGCATTGCCAGAGGGAGAAGATGCTTGATAGATTTGTCCATAAGTTCATAAATTATCTCGAGATTGAAAAAAATGCCTCGGGCCACACCGTAACCAACTACAAAATAGACCTCAGGGAATTCAGCGAGTCAATAAAGGAAAAGCCAATAGAGCAGGTCACGCATCTGGACGTGAGGCTTTTTCTTGCGAGGATAAAAGAGAAGAATTTTTCAAAAAGGTCTGTGGCCAGAAAAATGGCCTGCCTCAGGAGTTTTTTTAAATTCCTTTACAGGGAAGGCTATATAAAGGCCAATCCCGCAGCGAGCCTTTCAACGCCTAAGATAGAAAAAAAATTACCCCTGTTTTTAAATATGGATGATGCAGTGAAGCTTTTAGAATCTCCTGATGCTTCTGAAGATATGGGTTTGCGCGACAAAGCCGTTCTCGAAACGCTTTATTCTACAGGCATAAGGGTGAGCGAGCTTGTAGGGCTGGATAAAGAGGATATTGATTTTATAAGCGGGGTATTAAAGGTTCGAGGAAAAGGCAAGAAAGAAAGGCTTGTTCCTGTGGGGGACAAGGCATTGAGGGCGATAAGGGCTTATTTTGAAAAAATCGGCGTGAGCGATATAAATGAGAAAAAACCGGTATTTCTTAATAAGAGCAAGCGCCGCGTGAGCGATAGGGCCGTAAGGCGCATAGTGGATAAATACATCAGGAAAACCAGCCTTAATGAAAATATTTCTCCTCATTCGCTAAGGCATTCTTTTGCGACCCATATGCTGGACAGGGGTGCTGACCTGAGGAGTGTCCAGGAACTTTTAGGCCACGCTAATCTTTCTACTACTCAAATATATACGCATGTCACTACTGAGAGGCTAAAGTCAATCTACGATAAGGTTCATCCTCGAGCTTAAAGTTATCCACACAGTAGGGCAGGTTTAAAACTGCCCTACTGTGTGGATAAATCGCATATTAATATGAGTAAAAAAGCAATAGTCTTACTTTCAGGAGGAATGGATTCAGCTGTTACTCTTTTTCTTGCAAAGAAAAAGGGTTTTAAGCCATATTGCCTTACTTTTGACTATGGCCAGCGCCATAAAAAAGAAATCTTATCCGCAAAAAAGGTGGCTGAGGCTGCAAAATCCGAATTTACTCTTTTAAAAATACGCCTGCCCTGGAAAAATAGCGCGCTCCTGGATAAAAATATAAAAGTCCCTGAAAATAGAAAGTTTTCAGGAAGAGCGGATATCCCGGCTACCTATGTGCCTGCCAGAAACACTATTTTTTTAAGTTTTGCTTTGTCTTACGCTGAGGCAATAGGCGCAAAGGCGGTATTTATAGGCGCAAACGCAATAGATTTCTCAGGGTATCCTGACTGCAGGCCTGAATATTACAAGGTATTTAATGAATTATTTAAAAAAGCTATAAAGCTGAAGGACATAAAGATCATCACCCCGCTTTTATATAAGACAAAAGAGGATATTGTTAAGCTTGGCAGTCGTCTGGGAGTAAATTTTAATCTCACATGGTCTTGTTATAAAGGTGGCAGGAGGCCTTGCGGTGTATGCGATGCCTGCAGGTTCCGCTCCAAAGGTTTTGCTCCTCCTGATAGGAGCCCCTGATGGGAGTCCGACTCCCGCAGGGAGTCGGACTCCCATCAGGGGCTAGGGAATCGACAATGTTGAAAAAGGCGAAGATAACAGAGATATTCAGTTCGATTCAGGGCGAAGGGGCGTATCTTGGCCAGCTGCAGACATTTATCAGGTTCTACGGTTGTAATTTAAGATGCGGATTTTGCGACGAAGCCGAGAAGAATAAATTTAAAGAATATTCAGCGCAGGAATTCATAAACGCTGTCATAAAGGAAAATGGAGCCCACCCGGGCTCAAGCCCGGGGTTCCTTGGGCGGAATACTGAGCCCGCCATTGGTTTCTGTGGCGGGCGAACGTATAACAAGGTAGTTTGTCTGACGGGCGGGGAACCGCTATTATACGCGGGTTTTTTAAAAGAGGCCCTGCCTGCACTCAGGAAAAAAGGTTTTATCGTGTATCTTGAGACGAACGGGACATTGAAAAATAAACTTTTGGAGATTATTGATTTTTTAGATATAATAAGCATGGATATTAAGCTCCCGTCTTCCACGGGAGACAGGGCCTTTTGGAAGGCGCATTATGATTTTTTGAAAGCGTCGGGCGCCAAAGAGGTTTTTGTAAAATCGGTTATTACAAATAAGACCACATTGTCTGATATAAAAAAGGCAGTATCTATAATAGAAAAAGTCGATAAGGCTGTATTTTTTATACTTCAGCCTGTGACCTGCAATAACAGGATACAAAAGATAGAACAGGCTCAGGAATTTTTAGGCATGTCTAGTTCCAGGCTGGATAACGTAAGGTTGATACCGCAGGTTCATAAAATATTAGGTGTAAAATGACAAGAATAATAGATGCTAAATTGATAACGGATACGGTTAAGGATTTATTTATCAAGGCAAACACATGTTTAAGGCCTGATATACTGGCGGGCCTCAAACAAGCAAGGAAAAATGAAACAAAAGAAAAACCCAGATATGCCCTGGATGTTATTATCAAAAATGCATTCATCGCGAAAAAGAAAATGCTCGCCATATGCCAGGATACAGGCATGGCAGTTGTGTATTTAAAAATAGGGCAATCCCTTATGGTTAGAGGCAGCATCAAGAAGGCAGTAGAAAAAGGAGTGGCGCTAGCATATAAAGATTTTTATCTCAGGAAATCAATTGTGGAGGACCCGCTTATAAGAGAGAATACAAATACCAACCTGCCTCCCATTATCTATACTGATATTGTCTCTGGAAACAGGATAAATATAAAGGTTGTGGTAAAAGGCTTTGGCTGTGAAAATGTAAGCAAAATCAAAATGTTCAAACCCACCGAAACCGCAAGGGATATAGAAAAATTTGTAGTAGAATCTGTAAAGGAAGCAGGCTCGAGGCCTTGT
>JAHJGB010000149.1 GCA_018824725.1 Candidatus Omnitrophota bacterium | reverse complement strand
GTCTGAGACGCATTAGAAAAATTTTGCCAAATGTCTGCAAGGAGTTACGGCGAAGTTTTTATACCGTCAAGACTACCTTCGGTATAAAAAATGAGCCGTAAACCGAAGCGGACCGCTAAAATTATTTCAGCGTCGAACGACCTGCCCGACAGAACACCCTGCCCGCTCGAATCGAGCGAGGCTTTTCTCAAAACCTGCCAGGGCCGACTATTGCAATATCTGTTACCTGACTATTCAAATAAAACCATCAATCCCTGCATTATTATTGACTTTTATATAAGATATATGCTAACATACTTTGGCTATGGCAAAGAATAAGCCGAGGAGAGCAGTGATTTTTTTGCTCTTCAGGCTGGCAAGTTTGGTTGTTTTAGTGATTCCTACCGGAATAGGACTTATGCTTGGCCAGGCCTTTGGGCGCCTTTGTTTTTACATTCTAAGAAGAGAGAGAAAAAAAGCGCTTCGGAATCTTGATACTGCATTCGGAGATTCCAAGTCTAATATAGAAAAAAGAGAAATAGTCAAAAAGGTCTTTGAAAATCTTGGAAAAAGTGTCATAGAGATCTTGTCTATGCCCAAATTTACCGGGCAAGGCTTTAAAAGATATGTGTATTCCAGGAATATCGATATGCTGAAAGGGTTTTTGCAGGACGGCAAGGCTGTGATAATCCTTTCCGCGCATTTTGGAAATTGGGAGTTTCTGGCGCATTACCTTGCGATAAATGGCCTACCCATGAATGTAATCGCAAGGCGTGTCAGGATGGAAGGCTTGGAGGCTTTTTTAATCAGGATAAGAAAACAGAACTGCGTGAACATATTATACAGAGACGCGTCCGCCAAAGAAATAGTAGACCTTTTAAGGGATAAAAAGTTTGTAGGCATTATGCCTGACCAGGATATGGATAGTGTCTCAGGCGTATTTGTGGATTTTTTCGGGAAGAGTGCTTGGACGCCCAGCGGGGCAGCTGTTTTGAATCTTTTGACAGGCGCTTATATTGTACCGTGTTTTATAGTGCGCAAGGCATTCGGCCACGAAGTCCTGATTGAAAATCCGATAGAAGCGGTAAAGACAGGCGACAAGAGAAAAGATATCCTGGAAAATACCCGGAGATATACAAGGGCCATAGAAGATTGCATAAGAAAATACCCGGAACAGTGGGTGTGGTTTCACGATAGATGGAAAACAAAAGAACCGCGGAACTACGCAGAAGCTGGCCTGCGGCCAGACGCGGAACCAACGCGGAAGTAAGCTATGAGTCGAAAAATAATCTATGTCTGTATTTGGTTAATTTTTTTTCCGAACCCAGCTTGTTTTGCAGAAGAAAAAAAAGAAACGGCTCAGCAGGAGATAAAAGATTTTTCTTTTGTGCAGTATAAAGAAGGCGGGGATCAGAAATGGAAAATGAACGGACGTTCAGCAGAGGTCATGGATAATAAAGTCAACATAGAATATCTGTCTGCATTGTCTTTCGGCCAGGGCACGATACTCAAATTGAGAGCCAGGGAAGGTATTTTTGACAAAGGCGAAAATATTGTCCATCTGAATGATGATGTGGTGATGGCTTCCACTGACGGCACAAAACTGACCACAGACCACCTGGTTTGGGACGCAGAGACAAAAAATGTATCCACCCAGACAAGCGTAAATATAAAAAGGCCTGATATGGAGATTACAGGCACAGGCGGTAATTTTGATATGGAGGCTAAAACCGCTGAATTGAAGCAGGATATAAGCGCAAAGCTTGTATCCGGAGAGCCGGAAGCCATGGGCCCTCTGATGGGCAATAGCCAGACTACCATAACCTGCGACGGGCCTTTGGAGCTTAACTATAAACAGAACAGGGCGTTTTTTCATGGCAACGTGAAAGTAGAAGATTCAAAGGGCCATATACTGGCGGACAGGATAGATGTGTATTTTAATGCTGAAACAAGGCGGGTCAAGCTGGTGATTGCCCGCGGGAATGTAAGAATTGTAAACGGCGAAAATATAACTTATAGCGAAAAAGCGATTTATCTGGTAGATCAGGCCAGGGTAATACTGCCTAACAGGCCGAAACTAGTTATTAAAAATGACAGTACAAACCAATAGCGGACATTTGCTGGAAATAAACAGCCTTATCAAATCCTATGACGGGAAAAAGGTTGTGGACGGCGTTTGCATGAAGGTGAGACGCGGAGAGGTCGTGGGCCTATTGGGGCCGAACGGAGCCGGAAAGACTACTACGTTTTACATGGTGGTAGGGATATTAAAGCCTGATAATGGGAATATAATCTTTGACGGAAACGACATTACGAATCTTGCGATGTACCGCAGGGCGAGGAACGGCATAGGGTATCTTTCTCAGGAGCCTTCTATATTCAGAAAACTCACAGTCGAAGAGAATATAATGGCTGTGCTGGAAACCCTGCATCTTCCCAGGCAAGTGCGCATAACCAGGCTCAAAGAGCTCCTGGATGAATTAAAGATAAGCCACCTTGCGAAGAAAAAGGCGTACATACTTTCAGGCGGAGAGCGGAGAAGGCTGGAAATAACAAGGGCATTGGTTACGAATCCGCTTTTTATCCTTCTGGACGAGCCTTTCAGCGGCATAGATCCCATTGCCGTGGCTGATGCGCAGGAAATAATAGGGGAATTGAAAAATAAAGGACTGGGAATACTTCTTACAGACCACAATGTTAGAGAAACACTTGAAATAACAAATCATTCGTATATAATGGCTGATGGCAAGATACTTATTGAAGGCACAAAAGAAGTGTTGGTCAATGATCCAAAGGCGCGGGAAATATATTTAGGCGAGAAATTCAGAATGTGAGGGATTAAGTGAAATCATCTGTTAAAAAACTAAAAAATTGCAAGCATAGTTTTGAGGTAAGCCTATCTGCGGAAAAAGTAAAGGAGGCCTTTGATGAGGTCTACGGAGATTTAGGAAAGTACGCCAGCGTGCCGGGTTTCAGGCAGGGTAAGGCTCCCAGAGACCTCTTGGAGCTCCATTATTCCAAAACAGCCAGAGAAGAGGTTTTGAAAAAACTTATACCCAAGACCTATGAAAAGATTTTAGAAGAACATAAACTTGACCCCATAGGCTACCCTGATGTGACTGATGTGAAACTTGACCCTAAAGAAGGTTTTTCATATAAGGCTAGCATTGAAATAAGGCCTGAGATAAACTTAAAAAATTACAAAGGCCTTAAGCTCAAAAAGAAAAGCGCAGAAGTAAAAGAAGATGACCTTGCGAAAAACCTGGAACTCTTAAGGGAGATGCATTCCCAGAAAGTGCCTAAAGAAGGCAGCGAGGAAAAAGAAAAGGTGCTTCCCAAACTGGATGATGAGTTTGCAAAAGACCTGGGATTCGAGAATCTGGAGAAAATGAAAGATGCTATAAAACAGAACCTGAAGGCAAAGCTGGAAGAGGATTGCGAGGCTGATTTGGAAGTTCAGATTATAAATCAACTTCTGGACGGCGTAGATTTTGAAGTTCCAGAGACCCTGGTGAATTCCGAGAAAGAAAGGTTGATGAAAGACGCTGAGATGCGCATAAAATATATGGAGGCGCTCCAGAAAAAAGAAAATCCGGATAAAAAATTCTCCCTGGAGGAAAAAGATAAAAAAGAATTGGAAGAGAATGCCTTCAGGCAGGCGATCCGCCAGGTAAAGGCATTTTTCATGCTGGACAGAATCGCGCATGCCGAGAAGATCTATCTGAAAGAAGAAGAGATCGACGGATACATAGAAGGATTGGCGGCGCAGTATAATAAGACAAAAGACGAGATCAAGGGTCATCTGGAAAAAGGCCATGGTATGGATGAACTGGCTGTAAATATGAGAAACAAAAAGGTGATGGAGTTTCTGCTTAAAGAGGCAAAGATAGAATAATCGCGGAACAACGCGGAAGCTGCTCCTCGTTTTACTCGGAGCAGACGCGGAATTACGCTGAAGTTCAATTCTAATTTCTGCGTTTTTCAGCGTTAAGTTCTGCGTAGTTCAGCGATAAGCAAAGGGGGTTTAGCATGTTAATACCTATGGTAATAGAGCAGTCAGAAAGAGGCGAGAGGGCGTATGATATTTATTCAAGGCTTCTGAAAGACAGGATTATTTTTATAGGTTCGGCGATAGACGATGTGGTCGCAAATGTTGTTATTGCCGAGATGCTTTTTCTCCAGATGGAAGACCGACAGAGGGATATAAATATTTATATAAATAGCCCGGGCGGGACAGTGACAGCAGGGCTTGCGATATATGACACTATGCAGTTTGTAAAGCCTGACGTGTGCACATATTGCGTGGGCCAGGCAGCAAGCATGGGCGCGGTACTATTGGCTGCGGGAGCAAAAGGCAAGCGCCACGCGCTTCCGAATGCAAGGGTGATGATACATCAGCCTTGGGGCGGAGTCCAGGGCCAGGCGTCAGATATAAGCATACAGGCAAAAGAAATTTTGAAGATGAGAGACAGGATCAATGAGATTTTAGCAAAGCACACAGGAAAACCTCTTGATAAAATACAGAAGGATACTGACAGGGATTATTTTATGTCCGGCCAGGAATCGCTGGAATACGGAATTATAGATGAGGTAATAGTAGAAAGTAAAAAGTAAAAAGTCAAAAGTCAAAACTATAATTAAAAATTCAAAACCTTTTATTTTTCTGCTTTCTAAGCTTTCAATTTTAACTTTTGAATTTTGGTTTTGCCTTTTTACTTTTAACTTTTTAGTTAACAATTTAATAAGAAGGGAGTTAAATAATGCTTAAAAATTACCTGCTTACCCCCGGCCCTACGCCCATACCTCCGAGAGTTTTAGAGACTATGGCAAGGCCGATTATCCATCACCGGACACCCGAATTCCAGAAGATAATACAGGAAGTGGAAGAGGATTTAAAGTATGTGTATCAGACTAAGAACGAGGTTCTGATATTTGCAGCTTCCGGAACAGGCGCTATGGAAGGTTCTATTGCGAATCTTTTTTCTCCTGGAGATAAAGCCCTTGTGGTTCGCGGAGGAAAATTCGGGGAAAGGTTTGGAGATATCTGCAAGGCGTATGGAATTGAATTCACAGCCTTGGATGTGGCGTGGGGAAAGGCAGTGGACCCAAAAAATATAGATGATGCTTTGAAAAAAGATAAAAAGATAAAAGCTGTTTTTACTACACTATGCGAGACATCCACGGGAGTTTCCACGGATATAGAAGCGATTGGGAAAATAATGAAGAATTATGAGGCAGTGCTTGTAGTTGATGCCATAAGCGGACTTGCGGCTATTCCCATAAAGACAGACGAATGGGGAATCGATGTCGTGATATCCGGCTCTCAGAAAGGGCTCATGATACCTCCTGGCCTTGCATTTGTAAGTGTGAGCCCAAAGGCATGGCAGGTTATTGAAAGATCAACATTGCCGAAATATTATTTTGATTTCAAGGCGTATAAAAGGGCGCTCGGGAAAACAGATACGCCTTTCACGCCTGCGGTAAATCTCATAATAGCGCTCAGGGAGGCTTTGAAAATAATAAAAGAAGAAGGCCTGGATGTTATTTTTGAAAAACATAAAAAGATGGCAGCTGCCCTCAGGAGCGCGGTCAAGTCGCTGGGATTGGAATTATTTGCGCCTGACGCTTATTCAGATGGAGTTACTGCCGTAAAAGTGCCTCAGGGTATAGATGGGGAAAAGCTAGTCAAGACAATGAGGGATAAGTATGGCGTTGGCATAGCAGGAGGCCAGGACGAGATGAAAGGCAAGATGTTCAGGATAGCCACCATGGGCTACATAACCCCGTCGGATCTTATAGTGTGCATAGCTATTCTTGAAACAGTGCTTTCAGAAATGGGATATAAATTTCAGTTAGGTTCAGGCGTAAAAGCGCTTGAAGAGATGTTGAGGTAAATATAATGATGGAAGCCCGACTCCCATCAGTTTTCTGATGGGAGTCGGGCTTCCATAGACTATAAAATATACGGAGGAAGAATGTTTAAGATACTGGTAAGTGATCCGTTGGCGCAGGAAGGCGTGGATATACTTAAAAAGGTAAAAGAGTTTCAGGTGGACGTAAAGCATAAACTGCCTCCTGAAGAACTAAAGAAAATAATAAAAGACTACGACGCGCTTTTGGTCAGAAGCGAGACAAAGGTCACAAAAGATATCATAGAAGCCGCTGATAATCTAAAGGTAATAGGCAGGGCAGGGGTTGGGCTTGACAACGTCGATCTTCAGGCTGCCTCCAAACGGGGCATTATAGTCATGAATACACCGGGCGGGAATACCATGTCTACCGCAGAACACGCTGTATCTTTAATGCTTTCTCTCTCAAGAAACATACCTCAGGCAGATATCTCTGTTAAAAAAGGCGAATGGGAAAGAAAGAAATTTATGGGCGCAGAGGTCTACGGGAAAACCCTGGGCATTATAGGGCTTGGCAGGATAGGCACAGAGGTGGCAAAGCGCGCCATTGCATTCGGGATGAAGGTTATAGCTTATGATCCGTTTTTATCCCTGGATAAAGCTAAGGAATTGGGCATAGAATCAGGCGAATTAAAGGATATATTTGAAAAAGCAGATTACATTACTGTTCATTCGCCTTTGACAGAAGAGACTAAACACATTATCGGTAAAAAGGCCATAGAAAAGATGAAGCATGGAGTCAGGATTATAAACTGCGCAAGAGGCGGAATAATTGATGAAACAGCTGTGCTTGAAGGCATTGCCGCAGGAAAGATCGCAGGGGCTGCTTTTGATGTTTATGAAAAAGAACCACCTGTAAAAGATAACCCATTATTCAAATGCGATAAGGTAGTGCTTACTCCGCATCTCGGGGCTTCGACTGAAGAGGCGCAGATAAACGTGGCTGTTGAAATCGCAGACAGCGCGCGCGATGCGCTTTTAGGATGCGGGATAAGAAACGCGGTGAATGTGCCCTGCGTTGATTTCGAACTTTATAAAATATTACAGCCTTACATAGATCTCGGAGAAAAAATAGGCGCCCTGGCATCCCAGCTTGCCAAAGGCAGGACTCAGGAAATCCAGATAAAGTATTCAGGGGATGTGGTAAAATATAATTTATCTCCGATAACAGTTGCTGTTGTCAAAGGCGTGCTTGCCCCGGTGCTGCAGGAGACTGTGAATTATGTAAACTCTTTGATCGTGGCAAAGGAACGCGGTATTAAAATAGAGGAAATGAAAGCGACCATGCTTGAAGAGTATTCAAGCCTTATAAGCGTGGAGATAAGGACAGATACTGGAATCAGGGTAGTCTCAGGCACTCTTTTTACCAAAAAAGATGCCAGAATTGTCAAGATAGACGAATTTCACGT
Source organism: Candidatus Omnitrophota bacterium (assembly GCA_018824725.1). GTDB lineage: Bacteria > Omnitrophota > Gorgyraeia > Gorgyraeales > Gorgyraeaceae > UBA10183. The sequence continues at coordinate 5,398 of JAHJGB010000149.1, read as the reverse complement.
GGACGCTATTCCGGAAGGATATATGATAGTCGCGCATAATATAGATGTGCCCGGCATCATAGGAATGATGGGAACTATACTTGGAAAAAATAATATAAATATTGCTGCCATGACATTTGGCAGGGAAAAGCCGGGCGGAAAGACGTTGTCGGTCCTGAATGTAGACAGTGCTGTCACGGAAAAGGTGTTAGGCGAAATAAGGAAAGATAAAAATATTTTAGATGCAACGCTGATAAAATTGTAAATTTGTTTAGATAAACATAGAATGATGGAAGCCCGACTCCCATCAGTTTCCTGATGGGAGTCGGGCTTCCATCAGGTTTCAATAGCGAATCAAGGGAGATATGTTATGAAAAACAACAAGATTTATATTATTGACGTAACAAACAGGGATGGGGTGCAGACCGCTAAACTCGGCCTTGCAAAGCTACAGAAAACCATGATAAATATATTCCTGAACGATATGGGGGTTTTCGGGAGCGAGTTCGGGTTTCCTGTCACGCGCCATGAGACGAATTATCTGAATGCAAATATGGAGCTTGTTAAGATGGGCGCGCTGAAGCCGATAGTCTTAAGCGGCTGGGTAAGGGCGATAAAAGACGATGTCAAAAAAGCATGCGAAATGACGGATGTAGAAAACCTGAACCTTTCCATATCCACATCAGAACAGATGACTAGCGGAAAATTCCTTGGAAATAAAACCCGCGATGATATATTGCTCATGATGACTGACGCAGTAGATCTGGCAAGAAAAAAGAAATTAAAGATTGTAGGCGTGAATGCAGAAGATGCTTCAAGGACGGATATGACCTATTTAATAAAATTCGCAAAGGCTGCGAAAGACCACGGAGCAGACAGGTTCAGGTATTGTGACACGCTTGGTTATGATGACCCTTTTACGATTTATAAAAGGATAAAGATACTTGCAAGCGAGGTTAAGCTGCCCATAGAACTTCACTGTCACAATGATCTGGGGATGGTAATAGCGTGTTCTGTGGCAGGCGCAAAAGCAGCAATAGACGCAGGAGTCGATGCTTATATAAATACCACAGTTAACGGCATGGGAGAGAGGGCCGGAAACGCAGACCTTGTTTCCGTGATACTTGCGATTAAGCATTCGAGCGGGTTTAGCGGTAAATATCATCTGGATGAAAGGATTAAACTGAATCATGCCTGGAAGATCGGGAAATATGCTTCTTACGCATTCAAGGTTCCCATACCTATAAATCATCCCGGGATAGGCACAAACGCATTTGCCCATGAATCAGGTATCCACGCTGACGGAGCTTTAAAAGACAGGCGTAATTACGAGCTTTATGATTTTGAGGAACTGGGCAGAGGCGAGCCGGAACTGATAGAAACAGGCAGGCAGATTATCGCCGGAGAATACTCAGGCATAAAAGGATTCAGGAATGTGTACGATAAGCTGGAGATAAAATTTAAAAACGACTTAGAGGCCGCAAATATACTCGAACTCGTCAGATATGCCAATGTGCATACCCAGCAGCCGCTTACGCACGACGAACTGCGTTTTATAGCAAAATATCCGGAGATAGCCAGGAAGATTTTCACAATGACACCGTAATGTAGGGGCGCGATTTATCGCGACCAAGAACGGGCTGAATAAATTCAGCCCCTACAGCTGGTGAAAGGGAGTTTTTATGTCTTGTAAGATTGTAGTAGGAGCGCAGTGGGGGGACGAAGGCAAGGGTAAAATAATCGATATCCTGAGCCGGGATGCTGATATTATCATAAGGTATCAGGGTGGAAACAATGCAGGCCATACAGTGGTTATTGGAGACAAAGAGTTTATCCTTCACCTCATCCCGTCAGGGATTTTGAGAAAAGGCAAACTTTGCATAATAGGTAACGGCGTAGTAATCGATCCTGAAGCGCTTTTGAGCGAGATTGATATCTTGAAGAAAAAAGGCATAGAGATAGACGGCAATCTCATGATAAGCGAATCCGCTCATGTGATATTACCCTATCATAAGGTAATAGATAAAAGGCGCGGGGCAAAGATAGGCACCACAGGAAGAGGTATAGGGCCGTGTTATATAGACAAGATGGCGCGTTGCGGGATAAGGATGATAGATCTTGTAAATCCTGAAAGCCTCAAAAAGAAAATCTATGCAAACCTGGAAGGCTCTGAAGAATTTAACGCAGAACAAATTTACAATGAGTATCTGGAATACGGGGAAAAGATTAAAAAATACCTGGCAAATGTATCTCAGGTTTTGAATAAAGCAATAGCTAAGAAAAAAGATATTTTATTCGAAGGCGCCCAGGGCGCTCTTCTGGATATAGACCACGGCACATACCCGTATGTGACTTCTTCCAGCGCTACAGCAGGAGGGGCTTGCACAGGCACAGGGGTCGGGCCTACAAAAATGGATAAGGTTATCGGCGTGGTGAAGGCGTATACCACAAGAGTGGGGGAAGGGCCTTTTCCTACAGAATTTGGAAAGGATCTGATGGAGAAGATACGGACCAAGGGCAAGGAATTCGGAGCTACCACAGGCAGGCCCAGGAGATGCGGGTGGTTTGACGCCGTGATAGTCAGGCACGCTGTAGCTGTTAACGGCCTGGATGAAATAGTGATTACGAAACTTGACGTGCTTGACGAGATGGATAAAATAAAAATATGCACGGGATATAGATATAAAGGCAGGCTGTATAAAGATTTCCCCGCGGATATAGAGATGCTTGAAAATTGCGAACCTGTTTATGAGACTTGCAATGGATGGATGAAGGACACCACTTCAGTGACGAAGTATAAAGACCTGCCTGAGAATACAAAGAAGTATCTTAGCAGGTTGTCAAAGCTTTTGAATGCGAAAATAAGCATGGTATCAGTAGGATCTAAGAGGGAGCAGGCGTTTAAGCTTTAGGTTATATGAGGTTTTCAGAAGTTATCAGAGGTTATCAGAGGTTGCAGGTTGCAAAAGGTTTTTAAGCAACCTCAGATACCTTCAGACAACATCAGATAACCTCAGATAACATTAAGAAAGGGGATTTTGACATGCTGTTATTGGCACCTGTTGGTTCCATATTGGCGCTGGGTTTTGCGTTTTATTTAGCAGTGTCAATACTTAAAATGGATGAAGGAAATGATAAGATGAAAGAAATTGCCGAAGCAGTCCGCATAGGCGCAAGGGCATATTTAAAGAGGCAGTATATAGGGGTCTCTTTATTTTTTATAGTCGTGTTTTTTATTCTACTGACACTTTCTTTATTTAAATATCTGCCTATATTCGTTCCTTTTGCATTTTTGACAGGAGGGTTTTTCTCAGGACTTTCCGGTTTTATAGGCATGACAATAGCTACACAATCTTCAAACAGGACCGCAGCTGCAGCTATGAAGAGTTTGAATTCCGGCTTAAGGGTTGCATTTTCAAGCGGCGCTGTTATGGGCCTTACAGTTGTGGGGCTGGGACTTCTGGATCTTAGCATTTGGTATTATTTTCTGGATTGGTATTATACAGCGCATCCTCTGGCAATAGGGGCAGATAAGATAGGCGCAATCACGTCTACAATGCTTTGCTTTGGAATGGGCGCAAGCTCTCAGGCGCTTTTTGCCAGGGTGGGCGGAGGCATTTTTACAAAGGCAGCGGATGTGGGAGCTGATCTGGTGGGAAAAGTAGAAGCAGGGATTCCTGAAGATGATCCGAGAAATCCTGCTGTTATTGCGGATAACGTGGGAGATAACGTAGGCGATGTCGCAGGCATGGGCGCGGATCTTTATGAATCATACGTAGGCTCTATCGTTGCCACATCTGCTCTTGGTGTTGCAGCGGGATTGGGTATAGCCGGCGTTACTGTTCCAATGGTTATGGCAGCAGTCGGGGTTATCGCATCTATTATAGGGACATTTTTTGTAAGAAGCAAAGAAGACGCAAATCAGATGGTTTTATTGGCGGCTTTGAGAAAGGGCGTGTTTGCCAGCTCTTTTATCGTGGCAGTAGCGTCTTATTTCCTTGTTAAATATACTCTTGGCGCAGAGCATATAGGAGTTTACTGGTCAGTTATATCAGGCCTTGTTGCAGGTGTCTTAATCGGGCTTTCAACCGAATATTATACATCAAGTACTTTTAAGCCTACTAAAACAATTGTAGATGCAAGTGTTACCGGCCCTGCGACTGTTATTATAAGCGGCATCGCAGTCGGCATGATGTCAACTGCTATACCGGTATTAGTGGTGTGCGCAGCTATATTGGCAAGCTTTTTCTTTGCAGGAGGGGCCGGTAATTTTAATATAGGGCTTTACGGGATAGCAATTGCAGCAGTGGGTATGCTGTCTACCCTGGGGATAACTCTCGCGACAGATGCTTACGGCCCTGTTGCTGATAATGCAGGCGGAAATGCAGAGATGTCTCATCTGCCGCCTGAGGTAAGAAAAAGGACAGATGCGCTGGATGCTTTAGGAAATACAACAGCTGCTACCGGAAAAGGTTTCGCTATCGGTTCAGCTGCGTTGACAGCCCTTGCTTTAATAGCGGCCTACAGGGATCAGGTGTGGCTTTTTGGCAAAACCATGGATTTAAATTTAATAAATCCAAGCGTGCTGGTGGGATTATTTATAGGAGGGATGCTTCCATTTTTATTTTGTTCCATGACCATGAGAGCCGTGGGAAGAGCAGCTACAAAGATTGTTATAGAAGTCAGGCGCCAGTTTAAAGAAATAGCAGGGCTTATGGAAGGAAAGGCAAAGCCTGATTATGCGCGCTGCGTTGACATCGCTACAACTGCTGCACAGAAAGAAATGGTGATGCCGTCTCTATTGGCAATTACCGCTCCTATTGCAGTAGGGCTTTTAGTGGGGATAAATGCAGTGGGCGGGCTTCTTATGGGAGCGACTGTTACAGGATTTGTGCTTGCGGTTATGATGGCGAATTCAGGCGGGGCATGGGATAATGCAAAGAAATATATTGAAGAAGGCCATTATGGAAGCAAAGGTTCTCCTTCACATAAAGCATGTGTTGTAGGAGATACCGTAGGAGATCCGTTTAAGGATACTTCAGGCCCGTCTTTGAATATTTTAATAAAACTTATGTCAATGGTTTCCATAGTATTTGCGTCGTTTATTATAAAGAATACACTATTTAAGTGAGGGCATCATTTACGGAGTCCAAAGGACGACGTAAATGATAAGTCCGAACTTATCCTGAGTCCCGATTTATCGGGACGAAGGATCTTATACTTAAGTTTTTTATTGACTTTAGCGGGCTTCTATATTATGATTAACAAAAAGATATGGGTCTCTCGCGACAATATGTAAACATAGGGTCGCTCGGGATCAAATTTTGCTTCGCAAAATTTGGGAGGATGATATTATGGTCAGAAATAAAGGATTATTTTTTGTTTTATTTTTAACGGTTATTTCTCTTGCCGTTTCCGG
>JAHJGB010000148.1 GCA_018824725.1 Candidatus Omnitrophota bacterium | reverse complement strand
CGCCTTTGAGATAGAAGGAAAACTCACCATGAACGATCCTGATCCGGGAGTGAGCGGTTTTGTGTGGCAGCCGCTAGCCAAGCATAATATAAAATGGACGCCTACAGGAAGCTTTACAACGGTCAAGGTGGAATATTCCACTAACGCGTTTATAAATGAGGGAGAGACAAAATTCATAAACCTGGTAACTAATTCAGCTCATAATGTCCAGAAGGTTTGGGAATTGAGTGTCCCTAATGACATAGACAGCACAGTGGCGCTGCGCATATCAAATAACGCTGATCCTGATACAAAGGCAGTATCCGGCGAGTTTAAGATAGCGAATATACAGGTCACGTATCCCGTGCAAAGCCAGGAATTTATCTGCGAGACTGCGGAACACATCGACTTTACTGTTTCAGGGGATATCGCCGCGGTTGACATAAGATATTCTATTGGCGCCGGATGGAACGATATCGAACTGAATTATTCAGTAAATCCGGGGACCAATAGCTACCCATGGACAGTGCTGACATCCACTGGCACAAACACGGTTGTAAAGGTCAGTCACGCGTCAGCCCTTTCCACTGTTTATGATGATTCAGACGCGTTTATTATAAGGGGCGGATTTACGTTTGATGAGCCTGACCCAGGCGATGGATGGCTCGCGACAAGCTCTAAATTAATAGAATGGACAACGCTCGGAATAATTAACAATGTTTATCTGCAATACCGCTATAAGTATCTGGGCACTCAGAACTGGTCAGATTGGGAATTTGTGAATGGAAATTCCAACCCGGTGTCCAATGCCTCTAATAACGCTACTTGGACCCCTCTGCCTGATATAATAGCTGACGAGGTAGAACTTAAAATCACAGACGCTAATGACTCGGCGGCCACAAAGACGTCAGGTGTTTTTAAAATTTACGGCCAGCTTACCTTGACTCAGCCGAACGGCCAAGACAAGCTTAAAGCAGGAAAAACCGGGCCTGAGACAGTGATCAAATGGACAAGGATAGGGCCTATTCCGGGCGTTGATTTGGCGTATTCCACAACAGGCGTGGACGGGAACTATACCACATTTGCTACTAATCAGCCTGCGGGCCAGGATTACACTACGTGGTCTCCTCCTGTATTATTGTCAGACATTTGTTACATGCGCATCCGCGATACCCACGATTCAGCTGTAGAGGATAAATCCAACGCCGCATTTTTTATAAAAGAGAATTTTACAGTCACCAGGCCTAACGGCGCTGAGCCTTTCGTGGTTTCCATAGCCGGCGACCAGAGTACTTATGAAGAAATTACGTGGACTTCCGCGAATCTGGCGACAAACGTAATCCTTAAATATTCAATGGATTATTCGCTTGATCCTCAAAACGCGAGTTGGAGCCCAATATCTACAGAACCTAATGCCGCCAGCGGCACTTATGACTGGGAGATCCCGTCCGCGCTTTCTGAGACATGCAGGGTAAGGGTGTCAGACGCTACGGACGACGCTGAATCGTCTGATATCTCTGACAATGATTTCTACATCAGGGGAAAGATTACTGTGCTTGAACCTAACGGTGGGGAAAAATGGAAATGCACTGAGCAGGAGTGGATACGCTGGAGCTGGAGGGGCAACATTACCCGCGTTGATATAGAATACTGGAACGGCACAGCGTGGATAGATATAGATGACGCGCAGAATTATCTCAATGATACGGGAGAATATCACTGGACCATACCGTCAGTCGCGTCAATCGCGCCTATATACAAAATCAAGGTCAGCGACCATTCTAAACCTACGGTTGTATTTGACGAGTCAGATACAGTGTTCAAGATAATGGGGAGACTATCTCTCACTTCGCCTGACGGATCAGAGGATTGGATGGCAGGTTCCGGCCATCCTGTCACATGGAATAGATACGGTCCATCTTCTTTCTACGACACCAAAAAGATAAAAATAGAATATTCTGTCGATGATCCTGATTTTACTAATCCGGGCTTGATTGTAGCAAGCACTGATAATGACGGGACCCATCCGTGGACTGTAACGCCCGCAGCTGTTTCCAATAAAGTAAGGGTGCGCATTTCTCAGACCGATGACCCAGATGTATATGATATTTCAGAGGGTATTTTTATAGTCAGGGCATCTTTTGAGTTGGTCACTCCTAATGGCGGGCAGATGCTTGTTGTAGGAGACCATTATGATATATCCTGGACCCAGGTAGGTATAACTAAGTATAACAACGGTACCCCGCTGGATCCAAGCGATGACTATGATGCGGCAAAGCTATGGTGCTATAAATCAGGCCAGTCAAGCACTTTCTTTGTTATTGATGAGGACGCGCCTCTTAATGCCCAGGGAAATGGCGGCACATATGATTGGACAATTCCTAATCAGATCAGGGAGGATTGGGTGCTGCGCGTAGAAGACCCTAATGATCCAACTGCGTTTGACGATTCCGGCGACTACCCCACTGTTACCACCTTTAAGATTAAACCCGGATTCACTGTCACCCTGCCGATCTCAACCTCTATCTGGTACATAGGCGAATCAGCCACTATCAATTGGGATTACACAGGCACAGTTACTACAGTAGGCGTGTGGTATTCCACAGGAGGCATGGCAGGCCCGTGGAGGTTATTATATTCTCCTCCAGCCAGCGCTAAAGAATATATCTGGACCAATGTGACACATGCTACAGAGAATATTATCACAGACCAGTTAAAGGTCAAGGTAGGACACCCGACTGATACAGAGGCATTTGCAATAGGCCCGTATACTGTTGATGAATATGATCAAAGGGTCTATGACGGTCCGCCTTACGCGAAGATCAGCTCCAGGTTTACAATTGACCCTGCTATAACAAACCAGCAATTAGTGGTGGGGGATACCTTTGCAGTCACGTGGAATAATACAGGCACTGTAGATTTTGTAGATATTACTTATTCTACGGATGATTTTGCGACTGAAAGCCCGCTCTTGAACGCATCTAGCCAGCCAGCGACAAATATTGCTAATAGCCCCAAGTCTTTTAGCTGGAAGGTACCTGATATATTCGCGGAGATCAGCGATATCGCAAAGGCATCTACTGTAAAGATACGCGTGAGGAGCCATAGTGATGCTGACGGCGCCAGCAAGACAGGCAATTTCAGGATTAAAGGCAACGTGTGGGTCATTACGCCTCTATTAGATGAAAACTTGGAAATAGGCAAATCTGCCTATCCTCCTCCTGACAATACCCCGTTTATAAAGTGGGGATGGGTAGGAACCATGCCTAACGTGAAGATAACTTATTCCTTGGACGGAGCAGCCTTCAATCCAATAGATGAAAATAATAACGGCTTGCCTGATGACGACGGCATTGTCCCTAACGGCGCGGGCGCGGGCGGTCCAGCCTCAGAACACACTTTTACCTGGACAATACCTGATGAGGCAAACGGAAATGTTATATTGAGGATAGCTGACGCAAGGCCTACTGAAGTAGATACTGTAAAAGCTGACAGTGATTCTTTCAATATAATAGGTTATGTCCAGATATTGCCTATTACAACTATGGCAGATGTCCCTGTTACCAAATTGACAGTAGCCAGCCTTTACAAGGTTAATTGGGAATGGGGCGGCACAATGGCTACAGTCAAGCTGACCTATTCTACAAACGGAGACGTAGGGCCTTTCAATGTAATTACCGGCACGACAGGCATTGTGCCTAATGGTTCAGGTGGGGGCGGCGCAGGTTCCAAGTATTCATATACCTGGACAGCCCCGAATGCCATCTCAACCAATTGTAAGGTAAGGATTGCTTCTTCAGACCCATTGCTGGAAGACATAGTAAAGAGTACCTCAGGCGTATTCAAGATCCAGGGAGCATTCTCCTTGGTTACCCCTGCCTTGGAAATAAATGATAACAATACTCCGGCTAATCCTGCCGATGATTTTTACGAGTGCAGATGGGTTACCAATGAGGTGAGGGAGGTTAAGTGGGACACCTACGGTACAATAAATAAGGTAGATTTAATCTGGGCAAAGGATTTTGATAGTGACGGCGATGTAGATGACGCTGATTTTAACAGCAGGGTTTACTACGCGGGCAGGGTGGATCTGACGCAGGGGAGTTCTACGGTGAATGCCAATATCCAGTATCAACCCCAGTGGACAAGTCAGATACAATCAGGAGATGAAATCGGTTTTGGTTCCACAAATTACCAGGATATCACTAAATGGTATACGATACTCTCGGTAAATACCAATAATCCGCAGAGCATACTTTTAACCTCTAATTATCAGGAATCGAGCGACACCGCTGTGTCTTATTGCATAAGGATGTGGAATTCAATCAGCATGACAGGAGGCATTAATCTTGATAATATAGGTAAGTTTAACTGGACAATACCTGATGAACGCCTGCCTGATTTGCCTTATTACGTGCCGGTAAAGGTACGCGTGTATGATCACAGCGACCACGAGGTGTTTGTGGAAGGTCCCACACCTGTAGGGGCTGTTAATAACATGAAGATTGACTATTATGCGATTACCTGGGATATAAGAGACCTTGTTACTAACCAGCCGGTAAGCGGATTAAAGGCAATTGAGAGCGGCGCCGAAGGCGTAACCTGGAGCGCCCAAGGCCTTAGTTCTCCTGTAAAGCATTGGGTCAGGGCAGGAGACTGGACAACAGAATGGACGCATAGCGCCTATGGGACTATTTCAGAATCATATCTGGCAGGCTGGGATACTGAAAAGAATATATGGAGAAAAGACAGGACCATATTCAGGACAATGGAAACAGTGGTTGTCCATATATGGAGGGCTTATTCAGAGTTTTCCTATAACGTGGGCCAGGATAATTTAGATATTACCACGTGGCTGGAAAGGGATGGCGCCCTTGTGACCGGCGCCTTGATTCTTGACGTGAAGATTTACGATGGGATCTATCAGATAAAGAGAAAAACAACCCTGGTAGATGAAGCCAATAATAAACACCTTTATTATACTGATGTGCCTAATGATAAAAAATTGTGGATAGGCACCAGGTATAATAACAACAATACACCTGATGACCCTACTGATGATTTTGAAGAATCGCGCACTATGGCAGATGTCATAGCTGATTGCGCCCAATCCAAGACAGGCGAGGCAGTTATACCTGCTAACTTCAGCGGATTTTTCCAGCAGGCATGGCTTGACACTGCTTATACTTCAGACATAGCCAGGGATAAGTTAGAGGCAGGCAAGGTATATACAGTAGCAAGTTATATAGGCATAGCGACAGGAGCTACATTCACAACGCCTGTGTCGTTTACTGTGACAATACCGCAGACAATGGCTGACGTGAAAGCAGCTACAGAAAGCATGGAAGCCACAGTTAATTCTGTGCTTGATAAGCCGATATCAGAGGTCAGTAGTGAACTGCAGGGCGCAATGGTTAGCCAGACTCTTATGATCTCGAATAAACTTGACGCGCAGACAACTCTTATAGACAATGCTACAAAAGATATGAAAGCAACAATTGATACTGCTATCTCGGATTTCACGACCAGCGTCCAGGAGTCAATCGTCGCATTGGAAGCAGGCGTTGAACAGGCAACAACAGCAGGCGAGGAACTTGAGGCAACGGCAAAGAAATATTCATGGGATGCGACTGTAACGCCTAACCCTGCGCTGATTGGAGATGATATAACTTTAAAATGCCAGGGCCCTGAGGATTTATATCCGATGCTTAACATTTACAGGTGGGACGATAAGGCGATTATAGAAGGCGTGATATTGACAGCGGACGCCTCAGGGACATACACTTATGAATTCAAAGCAGACTCGCGCTTCCCCGCCGGAAAGTCTTACACTTATATTATAAGCGAGCAGACCACGGGCGGTCTTGTTGCAGGTTCAGGTTCGGTTGAAAGCATGAGCTTGACTACAATAGCCGGGTTGGCAGCTTCAGCGCCCGGAGCAGAACGCATTGCAAAGAAGGCATTGGACGCTATCAAGGCAGTAGAGTCAGTCGTTATCTCAAAGGATAATATTAACATAGCCCTTACTTTGCAGAACTTAAAGCAATCAGTGGATTTAATACCAAGCGCCTTCGCAAAAGACGGGCCTTCTTCGCAATTAAACCAGGCAGTCGCTGATATCGCAAACAGGCTGAAGTCATTGGCAGGGGACCAGGGTTATGATATCGGCAAGCTTTTTGAATCAGCTCTAAGCGATTCGCCTACGATCAAGGATATGCGTAAATCAACAGATGAAATCCAGGGCGCATCAGATGTCATGATACAGCTATTCGAGAAAAAACTCGGCGGCATGGAAGACGCCTTTGTATCTACCTCGCTTGAACCGGGCAGCGTGAAGTTCAAGGTAGTGGCGGCGAATCCTTCAAGGATAAAGCCTCAAAGCATAGAAATAAAATACTACCTTCCGGAAGAGGTAAAGCCAAAAGATGTAATGGAATTAAGCGGCCTGGCTTTAGAATTTGATGCTGAAAAATCCATCTACTATCTTTATAAGCAAAACCTGGAATTGGCTCCGGGCGAAGTACGTTCTTTCAATGTAGAAGTAGAAGATATCTGGATTATATCAGACAATAAATTAGCAGAGTTAAACAACCGCACAGATGCGGTGATGGCTAAGATTGAAAAAACAGAATATTACGCATCAGCGAGGCCAATAGCTGACAGCATATATGCCCGTCTGCAGGAGATTAGAGCCACACAGGTAGACGATACGATCAGCCGCTCTCAGCATATCGGTATTTACAGGCAGAACGTCATAGTTACAAATGAGATCAAGGAGGACATAGACAAGTTAGAGAAGACCCTGGCTACTGCAGGCGGGCCATTGGCGCCTGACATGCTTGCCAAGACAAAGATAAAAGCAGAAGAGCCGACCAAGTCAATGACATGGATAGTAATCTTTGTCATAATTATATTTACGGGCCTTTTAACAGCTGCCCTGTTCTTTACGTGGCTTAGGCAGGGAAAGGGTACTAAGGAAGCCCTCTTGGAGGCGAAAAAAGCGGCTTTTCCTGAATCAGAAGAAGGCCAGGGCCCCAAAGAGGAAAACTTTGAAAAGCCGGGGCCGCCTAAAGAAGGGACTTAATGGAAATAGACGTTTTAATATTAAGCCCCACAGGCGTTATATTTGAAGGCCAGGCAAAGAGCATTACATTGCCCGGGGAACAGGGTGTGTTTGAAGTCCTGCCTTTTCACAAAGCAATCTTAAGCCGTCTGATTTCAGGGACGTTGTTTGTGGACGAGCAATCCGTATCTATACGCAGGGGCCTTGTCAGCGTCAACCAGAATAAGGTAACGATAATAGTAGAGGAATCAGGCTGATCTATGAGTAGGAATGTAGCTCTTGTAATAATATTCGGGTTATCCTTATTAGGCCCATGCGCTGTATTTGCCGCCAGCAGTTATGCCAGCATCAACGCTTTAGGCAGAAATCCTTCCAGCGCGCCGAAGATATTCACCGCAATGGTTATCGCTCTTTTATTTGCCCAGGCATTGGCAGTCATTGCTTTGCTTATAGTCTTTCAATTATTTACTGCTTCTTAATCTCTCCTTGTTCTGATCCAGGCTTTGGCCATTCGGCACTGAAATAGTTTCGCCGTGCGCTACGGTTTACGGCTCATTTTTTATACCGAAGGTAGTCTTGACGGTATAAAAACTTCGCCGTAATTCCTTGCGCATTTATATACAATGGAAGCCCGACTCCCTATGGAAGTCGGGCTTCCATAAAGAATCAATTATGCCGAAACTTTTCTGATGTGCCTCAGACCAAAGCCTGGCTCAGAAATACATTGTAAAGCTTAAGCTCTTTCCGGCTGGCAGGCCTTCTCATTCTTATATATTTGACTAATATATTAGATATGATATAATCTTTCGTAAAGATGGGGGAAATAATATGCTTATTGTTTCATTAGTATTATTGCAAATCGTTATATTTAGCGGTCTTATATTTATTCTGCGCCGGATACTCAATCAGAACGTAATATTGGCTACAAAACATCTCAACGAATTAAACCAGGATTATTCCAAAAAAGAACAAGATATCCAAAAAAGGCTCGAAGATTTAAAACAAAAAACCCACGAGATATTGTCTAAGGCCCAGGCTGAAGCTCAGAGGCTCAAAGAAACTACTATTAAACAGGCAGAAACAGAGAGGGATGACATATTGAACAAGGCCAGGGTTAAAGGCGAAGAGATGATGAAACAGGCAGACAAGGCGCGCCAGATTCTTATCTCGGAGATAGACGAGAGAATTGCAAAAGAGGCAGTCAGCAAGGCTTGCGAGCTGACACAGTATGTCCTTCCTGAGGAGTTCAAGCAGATCGTGCACACCCACTGGCTTAACGAACTTATTAAAAATGGTTTTGATCAACTGGAGAAGCTGTCTGTCGCAGAAGATATTCATGAGGTAAACGTTAAGTCGGCATTTGATTTAAATGAAGAACAGCGCAAGCTATTATCCAAGAAGATAAAAGAGGTGTTGAGCCGGGACATTACTCTTAAAGAGACAGTGGACCCGAATATGGTGGCAGGTATCATCATAACCTTAGGCAGCTTGGTTTTAGATGGCAGTTTCAAAAATAAAATACAGGAGCAGGCCAAGAAACTCAGCTTATGAAGCCTACCCGGGCTAAAGCCCGGGACTGATGGGAGCCCGACTCCCTATGAGAGTCGGGCTCCCATCAGTCCCAAAGAGATTGTTGTAGCGAAAGGCTCGCAATGACACCGATTTGGACAGCAATGAAAGCAGTTTATAATGGAATCCCAGATTAAAACAAAAGCCGGCGTCAATACAAATTTTGAGATCAGAGAAGTGGGCCAGGTTGAGTCGGTCCGCAAATTCATAGTCATTGTAAAAGGCCTTCCTTCCTGCATGAACGGCCAGATAGTTGAATTTGCTAACGGCACCCTGGGCCTTGTCATGGGTTTCAATGAAGACAGGGTTCAGGTGCTTGTCCTGGGCGACGCTACTGCCATACGCTCAGGCGACGAGGTCTATAATAAAGGCAAGTCATTGACATTGCCCGTGTCAGACGGATTTATAGGCCGCATAGTAAATAGCTTATGCCAGCCTCAGGACAACGAAGGCCCCATAGAAGCAAAAGAATTTTATCCTGTTTTCACAGTGGCGCCGGGCGTTATGGACAGGGCGCCTGTAAAAAAGACGCTTGAAACAGGTACGCTGATTTTAGACGCAGTAATACCTATTGCCAAAGGCCAGAGGCAGTTAATTATCGGAGACAGGCTTACAGGCAAGACCACGGTAGGCATAGACGCTATATTGAACCAGAAAGGAAAAGGCGTTATCTGCATCTACTGCAGCATAGGCAAACCTTATTCCAGTTTTTTGAAAATACTGGAGACCTTTAAAGAAAAAGAGGCCTTTAGTTATACAATAGTGGTCAGCGGCATAGCTTCGTTGTCGGTAGGAGAGCAGTATCTTGCTCCTTATTCCGCCTGCGTATTAGGCGAATATTTTATGAATAAGGGCAAGGATGTTTTAGTGATATTTGATGACCTTACCAAGCATGCCTGGGTATACAGGCAGTTGTCCTTACTGCTTGAGAGGGCTCCCGGAAGAGAAGCATATCCGGGAGATATTTTTTATATACATTCACAGCTCATGGAGCGCGCGGGTTTTTTAAAACCGGAATTAGGCGGAGGCTCTATGACTTTTTTTCCCATCGTGGAGATATTGCAAGGCGATGTCACGGGCTATATCTCTACAAATCTTATTTCCATGACTGACGGCCAGCTGTATTTTTCCACATCGCTTTTTAATAAGGGATTTAAGCCTGCAATTGATTTCGGCCTTTCTGTTTCGCGTATAGGAAACAAGGCGCAGTGGCCTGCGATGAAGGAATTGAGCAAGTCCCTGCGCTTGGATTATCTGCAGTATAAGGAATTAGTGCAGATGACCCAGCTGCGCACTACAGGGCTTTCCAAGGAAGCAGAGTTAAAATTGAAACGCGGAGAAGTAATGAATCAGCTTATAATACAGGATAAGAACAAGCCTGTTTCGCTTGAGGAACAGGTGATATATCTATATGCGTTAAACAAGGGGATGCTGGATGACATATCAATAAACCAGGTAAAGGATTTTAAAAGGGACATACTATCGTTTATTTTAAAGCACCATCCTCAGTTCTGCGCTAGTCTTCGCAATACAAGGGAATTGGATGACGAACTCAAGAATCAATTACAAGAGGGTTTTAAAAAATACCTGAATGAAATAATGAAATAACAGAAAGACCATGAAGACCCTTTCTAATATAAAAAAAGACATGGAATTTAATAATGGCCTTTCTTCTTTGGTCGAAACGTTAAAGACAATTTCCGTAGCTCAGTTCAGAGCCCTGGAACAGAAGATTAAGGCATACAAAAAATTCGACGAAACATTTGAATTTTTTTTAAAGTTTATAGACCTCACAAAGATCAATCACCCGTTTTTAAAACCTTCGAACAAACTACAGATAGTCATAGCTGTTACTTCGGATAGCGGGCTTTTGGGCGGGCTTAATATGATGGTAGTAAATATAGCTATTCAGCAGTTGAAACAAATTCCGGGCAAACTGGTAATCGTAGGAGAGCGCGGCAAGGTTTATGCGCGTGAGGCCAATACCCCTTTTACCGCGTTTAGCGGCATTAAAGATGAAGAAAGATACATACAGGCAATACAGCTGCGCAATTACGTCCTGGGCAAGGTCTACGAGAATTCCGTCGGCTATCTGAAGGTGGTTTACTCCCATCCTGTTTCATTGACGGTGCAAGAGGTAAGGGTTGTTTCGTTTTTGCCTTTTTCCGAAAAACCAAAAGACACAAAAGCTGCTAAAGAAATATTTTCAGAAGTGATATTTGAATCAGACCCGGGGGATATCGTGGAATATCTGTTGTATCTTTACATGGGCCAGAAGCTATACGAGATATTTGGTTTAAGCCGCCTTGCGGAATTTGCGGCCAGGTTTATGCACCTTGAAGAAAGCTCGCAGCGTTTAAAAGATATGGACAAGAAGGTAAGGCTTGAATATTTCAGAGTCAGGCATGAATTGATTGACAGAAATATGAGGGAGTTGTTCAGCGCTAGATTATTATTCGTCAGTAAGCATTAAGACTATGGGAGTCCGACTCCCATAGAGAGTCGGACTCCCATAGTCTTCCATAATTAAAATGAAAACAAATAAAGCAGGGAAGGTAGTTTCCGTGCAGGGGCCGGTAGTGGATGTCAAATTTCCGGGTGCGGAAGACGTGCCTAATATATACAGCGTTATAAATACAAAGATTGCAGAAGGCGAGAATGTTGTCCTGGAAGTGGCAGAACATTTGCCGGGCAATATCGCCCGCTGCATATCAATAAATTCCACCATAAACATTCAGCGCAACCAGGAGGCCTTGGTAGTGGGCAGCTCTATTCAGATCCCAGCGGGGGACATGCTTTACGGCAGGATAATAAACATACTGGGCGAACCTATAGACCAGAAAGGCGAGATAAAATCTGTAGAAAAATTCCCGATAAGACGAAAAGAGATGGGCAGCCAGACAAAAATAAGGCAATCGAAAAAGAGCACGTTTGAAGTTATGGAAACAGGGATCAAGATGATAGACCTGCTCTTTCCTGTGGTCAAAGGCAGCAAGACCGGCATATTGGGAGGAGCTGCCCTGGGTAAAAGTATCCTTACGCTGGAGATCATACAGCACATTGTTAAGAAATATCAGGGGAGCTGCGTATTTGCGGGAGTAGGAGAACGCATACGCGAAGGCAACGAGCTTTACTTCGAACTTCTTAAACACGACGTATTGTCCAAGACAATGATGGTTTTCGGTCAGATGAACGAGCCTCCGGGCGCACGCTTCGGAGTGGCAATGACGGGGATTACCATGGCAGAGAGCATCCAGCGCAAGAACCAGGACGTCCTTCTTTTTGTGGATAATATATTCAGGTTTGTGCAGGCAGGGGCTGAAATATCCACGCTCTTGGGCAGGGTGCCTTCAGAAACAGGGTACCAGCCTACATTAATTTCCGAGGCAAGCGAATTTCACGAAAGGATACGTTCCAATGAAGAAGGTGGAGGTTCAATAACTTCAGTTGAGGCCGTGTACGTGCCTGCGGACGATCTCACTGATCCGGCCGTAGTAGCCATATTCAGTTTTCTGGATTCTATCATGGTGCTTTCGCGCGAACGCATACAGCTCGGGCTCTATCCGGCCATAGACCCCCTGCTTTCTTCCTGCGCCAATCTGGATATTGATATAGTCGGCAGGCGCCATTTTGACATAGCCCAGGAGACAATAAGGATGTTTCAGAGATATGAAGAATTGAGGCGCATTGTTTTGGTCATAGGCATTGACGAGCTTTCAGCGGGAGACAGGATTATTTACGAACGGGCCAGAAAATTACAGAATTTCCTGACCCAGCCTTTTTTTGTAGCTGAGGCGTATACAGGCAAGAAAGGCCAGTACGTGAGCACAGAAGATACGATAAGAGACTGCCAGGGCATTATCGAAGGCAGGTATGATCAAAAACCGGAAGGGGAATTTTATTTAATAGGCGCTTTGGCGTAAAAAACCATGGATAAGAAAAAAAGACTATTAGGCGCTATCTTGGTAGAAAAAGGTCTTATAAATAATGAACAGCTTGAAGATGCCTTGGCCGAGCAGGCTAGGACAAAAGAATTTTTGGGAGCCATATTAATCAGGGAATTTCAGATCGAGGAGAAAGATTTGTTAAAGGCGCTGTCGGAGCAGTTTAATATGCCGCTCGTTGCGCTTAAAAATAAATACATCGACTGGGATTTTGTAAAACAGTTTAACCCGTCGTTTGTTTTGGACTCAAAGTGCTTCCCGATACTTAAAGACAAAGACGGGATAACCATTGCCATAACCAATCCTCTGGACGCGTGGTGTATAAAGAAAGCAGAAGAGGCTACCAGCGGATTTAAATTGAAGTTTGCGCTGGTTTCCGAAGAAGATATGCGAGACGCTATCCGAAGGTACAAGGAATACATGAAGAAGAACATAAATAAACTTTTATAATAGAGGCCTTTAACCATGATAAAAAAATACGACAAAATTTTATACGACGCCCTGATAGAAAAAGGAATCGTCTCCAAGGAAAAATTAAATAGTTTAATCAGGGAGATGGAGGCCTTAGGCCATGACCTTAGTCATGTTTTAATAAAGAGCGGCGCAGTGCCTGAGAAAGAAATTCTGAAAATATTTTCCGAGAAGATAGGGCTTATATGCGTTGACATCAGGACGCTTTCAATAAATAAGTCAGTCCTGGAGAAAGTGCCTGTCAAGATAGCCGCGTATTACAAATTCCTCCCCATCGATATAAAGGACAGGGTTCTGACGATTGCCGCATCAGCGCCTTTGGAGATAAAGACGCAGGACGAGATACGCGCGCAGCTGGGTTATGATATAGACGTGATACTTGCCTGCCAGGCCGATATATCGGACGGGTTAAAGAAATATTATGGTTTCGCGACTGAGACATTGGAAAAAATAAGCATGGATGCGGTCCGCTCGGAAAGCTATGTCGGAGAAGCGGCTCAGGAGAGCGTGGAAGACATTGAGAAATTAGCGGGCGACGCCTCGGTGATAAAATTAGTCAACCAGATAATCCTGGAGGCGTACAGGAAGCGCGCCACTGACATACATATCGAGCCGTACAGGCAGAAACTGTCGCTCCGCTACAGGATAGACGGCTTGCTTTATGACGCGAATGTCCCGCACGAGATCAAGAATTTTTTGAACGCCATAATATCGCGCATAAAAATAATGTCAAATCTGAACATAGTAGAGCGCAGACTGCCCCAGGACGGGAGGGCTGTGGTAAAAGTCCAGGAACAGGTGCTTGACCTCAGGATATCCACCTTGCCGACGCCTTACGGAGAAAGCGTGGTTATAAGGATATTGCCCGCTCAGATGCTTTACAGCCTGGAAAAATTAGGCCTTTCAAAAATGAATTTACAGATTTTTGAAAAACTGATTCAGAGGCCGCACGGCATAATCTTTGTTACAGGGCCTACAGGCAGCGGAAAGACCACTTCCCTGTACGCGTGTTTAAACAGGATAAATACAAAAGAGCGAAAGATTATTACCTTAGAAGACCCTGTTGAATATGAGATGTCAGGAATAACGCAGATTCAGGTCATGCCTGAGATTGGTTTGGATTTTGCAAGAGGCCTCAGGAGCGTATTGAGGCACGACCCTGATGTAATAATGGTAGGAGAAGTGAGAGATTTGGAGACTGCGGATATTGCCATAAGAGTTGCTTTGACCGGCCACCTTGTCCTGTCCACGCTCCATACAAATGACGCCGCGAGCGGCATTACACGGCTGGTAGACATAGGGGTTGAGCCGTATCTGATAGTTTCAAGCGTAGAGGCATTCATAGCCCAGCGCTTGATAAGGTTAATCTGCCCTGATTGTAAATACGAGGATAAAACAACGCCGGTTGAGGTGGAGGATTTAATCGCAAAGGATTTAGGATTGAAGTCAAAGGATATAAAAGTATTCAGGGGCAAGGGATGCATAAATTGCAACCACACAGGTTTCTATGGAAGGACAGCTATATACGAACTCCTATTGTTGGACGATGCAATGAAAGATTTAATTTTAAAGAAGGCCTCCAGCAATCAGATAAATAAAATAGCCAGGACAAAAGGCATGAAGACCATACGACAGGACGGCTGGGGCAAGGTAATAAACGGCCTCACGACGCCGGAAGAGGTCATGAACATAACTTTAAACAAGGAGCATTCTTCAGCCGCGAATATTACCGAGTTGGTTTCGGACAGCGAAGCGGCTGACGCCATCTCCGCATCCGCTGTCCCGGACCATAGGGCGTATAGCCGCCTGGAAAAGAGCATTAATTTGCGTTACAGGATTTTTAAATCCAGGCAGGAATTGATTGAGCGCGGATTTACACCTGAAGAGCTTAGCGTTACAAAAGATATTTCTGGAGCAGGGCTATTGTTTGTTTCTGTAGAGGCATTGCCGGTGGATTCCATATTGGAACTTACCATAGAATTGCCGGACGGAGAAAAGCCGATAGAATGCCTGGCCAAGGTATTGAGGGTGGAAGACGTAGAAAAGGAAAAAAATTATAATATCGCAGTTTGTTTCCTGGATATAACCAGTTCAGGCAGGGCCAGGATGAATAAATACGTAGTCGGAGAAACGGAGTGATGCATGGCTATATATAAATATCGCGCAAAAAAGGGCCTGGAGCATGTGGTGGATGGGAAGATAGAAGCGCAGTCAGAGAAAGACGCTATTGAAAAGATACACCAGATGGGATGCATCCCGCTGCATATAGAAGAATGCCTGCGGTCCGAACCCAAGACGCAAGCATCGAGTTCTTTAGGCGCCAGGATGTTCGGCAGGATACCGCAAAGTGAGATTACCTTGTTCAGCCGCAGCCTAGCCAGCCTTTTGAGGGCAGGGGTGCCCATATTAAAGGCAATCAGCATAATATCCGAACAGTCAGAAAATGCTAACCTGAAAGTAATGCTCTACAATATCTATAACGCTGTAAAAGACGGATCACGTTTTTCTTCAGCGCTCATGAAGTACCCAAAGGCATTTTCTTACCTTTACGTCGCTATAATTAACGCGGGGGAGGATAGCGGATCCCTGCCTGACGCGCTCCTGAGGATAGCTGAATATCGCGCGAAACAGGAAGATATGCTTTCCCGCATACGAATGGCGCTGGCATACCCTGTCCTCATGGCGGTCGTGGGCATAGCCACGGTAGTTTTTATGCTTACCTTTGTAGTGCCGCGGCTTACAAATATATTTACAAGTATCGGCCAAGCATTGCCGATGCCTACAAGGATTTTAATTTCCGTAAGCGCGGGCCTGCGCCAATCATGGCCCTGGATAATTTTGTCCCTTGCAATCGCGATACTGTCAGTAAGAAAGCAGTTAAATACGCAGAATGGCAGGATGTTCTTCAGCGCGTTTAAGCTGAGGTTCCCGGTATTCGGCAGGTTTGTCTTCAAATCTGAACTCGCGCGTTTCAGCCGCACCCTTGAACTATTGATAAGAAACGGCATCCCCATATTGAAGGCAATCGACATAGCCATACCTGTCTTGGAAAATGAGCTGATAAAAAATCAGTTAAGGCGCAGCTATAAGGACTTAGAGCAGGGAGGTTCTTTCGGCAAAAGTTTAAAGGAATCGAAATTAATACCTTTGTTCGTGACTAATCTCATAATAGTAGGAGAAGAGTCAGGAAGGCTGGACGAGGCATTGTCAGAGGTAGCCAATATTTATGAACGCGAGACAGACGAGACAACGAAGGTAATGACCAATCTTTTAGAGCCGCTCATGATTCTGATAACAGGGCTGATAGTGGGTTTTATTGTCATAGCGATGCTTCTGCCGATATTTGAAATTAACGTGGTGGTAAAGTGATGTAGGCCGCGTAATTTATGAACGTAAAAGCGCTGAAATTTTTAATCATTTTGAATATTGTGCTGGCAACGGGCTGGAGCCATGCTGTTACAGCTGAGGAAAACTGGCAGGAACTTAAGGGAGAGCATTTTATTGTTTATTTTATCCAGGATCAGAAATTCGCCAAAGACGCGTTAGACAAGGCAGAGGTGTATTACCGCAATATTGCGTCAGACCTGGGTTATGCCCGTTATGCTGATTTTTGGCTTTGGGATAAAAGGGTAAAGATCTACATATATCCTGACCACACTTCTTTTATAAAAACGACAGGCCAGCCCGAGTGGTCCCAGGGCATTGCGGAATACAGAAAAAAACAGATAGTGAGTTATGCCTGGAGCAAGGATTTTCTGGAATCCCTGCTGCCGCATGAAATTGCCCATCTCGTTTTCAGGGATTTTATAGGTTTTAAGAGTGAGATACCTCTTTGGCTGGATGAGGGCGTGGCGCAGAGAGAAGAAGAACCAAAAAGGCGGACTGTAAAAATGGCGGCAAAGGATTTTTATGAAAAAGATTTGCTGCTCTCGATGAAAGACATGATGACAATGAACCTGGATGACTATAAAGAGACAGGCAGGGTTTACATACGCGCGACGCGCACGAAAAAAGGCGAACCAGGGGTTTTGTTTTTAAGCGCCGAGAATATAATAAGCACCTATTACCTGGAGGCTGCTTCTTTGGTGAGTTTTTTGATAGAGAAATACGGTTCAGATAGTTTTGCGTATTTTTGCAGAGAATTGCGGGACGGCAAGTCATTAGAGGACGCATTCAGGTCCGCGTATGCGATATATATAAAGGATGTCGAAGACTTAGATTTAAAGTGGAGGAGGTATTTGCAGGAGGACTGATATAGGAGGTCCCTCCCCGCCACAGAAACAATGGCGGGTCGGGATCAAATTTGTTTCACAAATTTGGAGGGTATATGATTCGGATAGGTAAAAAAAGTGCGGGGTTTACGCTCATAGAGCTCATGCTGGTGGTTATAATTATCGGCGCCCTGGTCGCGATGGTAATGCCCAGGTTCACGGGCCGCGGAGAGCAGGCAAGAGTGGCTGCGGCAAAAGCGGACATACAGGCTAATATCTCAACCGGCCTGAAGCTTTATGAATTGGATAACGGCGGTTTCCCTTCCTCTGAGGAAGGGCTTAACGCATTATTGAACAAACCGTTTTCAGCCGGCAATTGGAACGGCCCGTATCTGGAAAGAAAGCCCCTTGATCCGTGGGGCAGGGAATATAAATATAAATCGCCCGGCGACCATCGCAAAGCTGATTATGATTTATATTCTCTCGGCAAGGATGGTATAGAGAGTTCAGATGATGTTAAAAATTGGGAGTAAGAAACAGGCTTTTACCCTGATAGAGGTAATGCTTGCGACCATGGTGTTGTCATTGGGCGCTGTGTTGATACACGAGGCGTTCTTTAAGTCGCTGGATACGTACAATTATTGTCATAATTATTTTAGCGTCGGATATTGGCTAAACGAAAAGATGTGGAGCGTGCAGGATAGCCTGAGGCAGTCAGGGCCTTTGGTCAATGTAGCGAGAGGCGGAAAATTTAAAGCCGGAAATAAAGATTTCACCTGGAATCTATCGTATGATTTGGCATACGATACCGAGGACCTGTATAAAATAGTTTTAGATGTGTCGTGGCAGGAGGGGTCTAGGGATATACACGTGTCTAGGGCCGCATTTGCAAAATATGTGGAAAAAAAATGAAGCTTCGCGGGCTAAAGCCCGCGATTTCCTGGAGCGAAATACTGAGCGGCCATGCCCCATCCACACCCTGAAGGGTGTGGTTTTGTGGCCGCGAATGTATAACGCTTTCACGTTAATAGAGCTGCTCATAGTTACCGCGTTATTATGCGTAATTTCCTTAGGTCTATACTCTACTTTTAATAGCGGCGTAAAGATTTGGCAGCGGCTGAACAAAGAAGTGCCTGAGCAGGATTTATACATTTTTTTCGATAAATTTGCGTCCGATCTCAGGAATTCCCTGAAGTTTAAGGATATTAATTTTTCCGGCACAGAGAACCGGCTTGATTTCGCGACGATTGTGAATAGCCCCGGGATGAGTAAGAATACGGTGGGTAGCGTATCTTATTATTACGACCCTAAAGCAGAAGCGGTATATAAAGAAGAAAAGGACTTTGCCTGTGTCTACGCAGGGGGTAGAGGCGCGGTCAAAGAGATGTTAAAAAATATAAAATCGCTGGAATTTCAGTATTATTCTTACGATAAAGAGAAAAAAGAATATATATGGCAGGGTGAATGGTTTAAGGAAGGCCTGCCGTTGGCAGTGTGGTTACAGGTGGAGATTACAGATGGAGACAAGATATTTAAATTCAGCAAGACAGTCAATATCCCAGTTGCAGGCTAGTTGCAGGGGCAGCATATTGATAATTTCTTTATGGTCAATTTCCCTATTGTCCGTATTCAGCGTGATATTGGCCTACGGCGTGAGGCAAGAGGCAATGTTAGTTAAACGTCTTGACGAAAATGATAAATTATCTTTTATTTTAGACTCAGCCCCGCATAAGGCTTTGATAGAATTGAAAAATGCATTAGAGGGGACTGTGTGCGACTGCCTGAAAGACGCTTGGAATAATGACCCGGCTGCGTTCAAGGGTGTAGAGATAGGGGATGGGGTTATAGATTTTTTTTATGATCATATCGATGAAAATAGCGGATCTTTGGAGGCGCGTTATGGCATTGTAGATGAAAATAGAAAAATAAACATAAACAAGGCAAACAATCAGGTGCTGGAACGCCTTTTTCAGCTTGCGCTTGGCTTCAATGAAATGGATTCTCAGGAATTGGCAGCTTCTATCATTGACTGGCGGGACGCTGACAGCATGCTTTCCATACCTGTTGGCAGCGCGGAAACTTCCTATTACACGAATTCCGCGTATCCTTATGAGGCGAAAAACGCGGATATCGAATCCCTGGATGAACTCCTGCTGGTCAAAGGCATAACTCCCGATATATTGGAGAAATTAAGAAACTATATAACTATTTACGGGGAAGGCAAGGTCAATGTCAACACAGCTTCAAAAACCGTATTATTGGCTTTAGGATTAAACAAAGACATGGCGGATAGAATTATCTCATTCAGATCCGGAAGTGACAAGGTTGAAGGAACAGTTGACGATAATATTTTTGAAACAGCCGCGGACGTCCCAGTCAGGATAAACGAATTTGTTCGGTTATCAGAATCGGATTTAGCCGCGTTGAATACCGTGACGGAGTTTTATTTAGATACTCTTTCAGAGAGTTTTATGGTCAGGTGCGAGGCGCATTTGAATGATAAAAAGTATACGGCGCGCCTTGTTTGCGTAATGGATAAAAAAGGAAAAATACTGTACTGGCAGGAGTCTTGACATGCACGGCATTGATATCAGAAAGATAAACCCTTTGTCCGGAATGGGCGGCCGCGAATTCATAGGCGTGGATTTTAACAGCAACACCTTGAAAGTCGCGCACCTGAGGCCTGGGTATAACAAAATGGAGATAGCTCATCTTTTCAGCTGGGATATAAGCGGATTCAGTGATGAAGATATCTCAAAGCTCCTAAAGGCTACATTCAGCGATTTGAAGCTGAAAAACCCTTGTATAATAAACGTCGTACCTTCCAATTTGGTAATAACTAAAAATATAGAAATACCTTCAAGCGACTCTCAGGAAATCAAGGAGATCATAAACCTGCAGGCAGGCCGGCACACGCCTTATTCCCGGGAAGAGATAATAGTCGATTATATAGATATAGGCACTTACAAGCATAAATACAGCAAGATTCTGTTAGTCATAGTGACTCGGGGCGCCATAAAGAGGCAGTTTGATGTATTGGTCAAGGCAGGTTTTGGGTTAGATAATATATTGTTCGCGCCTGAAGGCCTGGTGTGGTTTGTGTCAAAGATATTAAAGTTGGAAACAGTCAAATCTCCGCGCAGCATAGTCCATATAGATGAGTCTATCACAGATTTTGTGGTTATCTTTAATGACAGAGCTGTATTTGTAAGGTCTATACCTATAGGGGCGCAGCATCTGATAAACGAGAGAGATAGGTACGAAGCAAAGTTTGTAGAAGAATTGAAGCGGTCTCTCGAGGCTTATCAGAGCGAGAGCATAGAAAAGGACCCGGATATGGTGGTTTTGAGCGGCGCGGTAGAAGAGATTAAAAATTTAGACGTCGCATTAAACAAGGGGCTGCACCTGCCTGTCAAGGTAGAGCAATATTATAAACATTTCTCGATAGCAGGCGCTGTCTTAGAAAAGATCTCCATTGATAAACACCTGTCTTTTTTAAATGTCATCGCCTCTATTTTGGGCCGGGAGGATATAAAAGTAAACCTTATGCCTGAAGAGGCAATACTCAATAAATCAGTGGAAGAAAGAGGCAGGGATCTGATTAGGACAGGGATATTAGTGCTTACGCTTTTTGTCCTGGTATGTTTTATATTGGTAAGCAAGATTTATTTTAAAAATTCTTATCTTGCGCGATTGTCTGTCAAGGAGCAGAAATTAAGCAAAGAGGCGGATATATTAGAGAAGAATTTTACGGAAATAGGGTTAGTGAGAAAATACCTTTCCGGCCGCGGTTATTCATTAGAGGTCTTGAACGAGCTATACAGCCTTATTTCATTAGATATCGAGGCAGGGGATATCAAATTTGACGATCAGGGCAGATTTTCCGTAAGGGGAATAGCCAATTCAATGTCAGCTGTTTTTTCGTTTGTGGACAGGATGGAAAAGTCGAAATATTTTAAAGATGTAAAAACCAAGTATACCACAAAGAGGAAAGAGGTAGGCAGGGATGTGACTGATTTTGAGATAATCGCCGCGCTTGAAAAAGAGAAAGAGCAATAATATATGTTGAATATAAAGTCAATATCCGTATTTTTATCGCGCCTGAACAAAAGAGATAGGTTTATTTTTTACATCGTGGTTGTTTTTTTATCCATGGTGTTATTTGAGCGTCTTATGGTAAACCCCATCTATTCCAGGATAAAGTCGTTTAATGAAGAGATAAAGAAACGGGAGGCCAGCATAAACAAGAGCCTGCGGATACTTGCTCAAAAAGACAGGATATCCGCCGAAAGCCAAGAATACAGCTCTTTTGTGACTAAAGGGGTTTCTGAAGAGGAAGAGTTTACTTCTTTTCTGAGGGATGCAGAGGATCTGGCGAACAGGAATTCCGTGTATCTCGTGGATCTGAAACCGGGCGGCGCAAAGGAAGTCGGTTCGGCTAAAAAATATATAGTGTTATTAAATTGCGAGGCGCAGATGGAACAGATAATCAATTTCATGTTTAATATAGAGAATTCAGATAAGCTTTTGACGATAGAAAAATATCAGATTAACCCGAAGTCAAAAGAGTCTACGGTTGCGCAGTGCAATATGGCCATATCAAAGATAGTTATGCCATAGGTAATTTAAAATAGTCCCTCGCCGCCATGTGCAGGAATTATGGCAGCTCGGGATCAAATTTTGTTTTACAAAATTTGGGAGGTATGTCAAATGAAGAAGATATTCTATCTTATTACAATATTGATTCTCCTATTATATTCTAATGCCTATGCCATGGACAACAACCAGCTTCTTGACATGCGCAATAAGTTTTTTGACGAGTCAAAGGACATAAAAGCCCTCTTGAGAAGCTCGAAGAATATCGTCTTGTTAAATAATATGTGGGATGCCTGTATCGTAACCATAACCCAGCTGGACGCGTACTTTTTTATGATGGGCATATTCGACGCTGTTAATAAAGATAAATGGAACGAAGAGGCTGTGACTTATCTTGAACTCTGGTTGACCAAGATAAAAAGTACAGACGAGGTTAATCTAAAATCGTTAGGGTTATTTCCTCCTGATTTGGAAGCCGGCGTTCTAAGGCATGCCCAGAAACTGGAAGGATATTTTACTGATTTAAATGACATGATAGACGAAAACTTGAGCACGATTTCTAAATTAAAAACGTCTGTGAAACGAAATAAATAACAACTTTACCTGGGCATAGGCGCCAGGCTTTGTAAGTGGGTTAACAGAATAATCGCAGAATTACGCTGAAGCAGTTGCTCGTTTCACTCGCAACTGACGCGGAACTACGCTGAAGCTCGAGTCTAGCTTCCGCGTTTTTCCGCGTAATGTTCCGCATATTTCCGCGATTAACAACGATAGTATAAGGAGGTAAAACATGCCGTACGATGCAAGTCTTGATAAAGAAGGATTTTCCAAATCTCATGAAAATGATGACGGAAAAATTACAGTAAGCGTCCATTCCTATAATAATGGGCCTAAGAAATTACAGATAGTAAGGGAAAACAGAGATCCTGAAGGCGCCCTCAGGTTTGCAAAGCTCGGAAGAATGACCAAGGAAGAAGCTCAGGGAATCCTGCCTTGTATCCAGGAAGCCATAACAAATATGTAACCTAATTTTTAAAAATGAAAAAAACTATAGTATTATTTTTTCTGTTCATGTTATTTGCATCTTTTGCCTGCCTGGCAGAAGAAGAGGCGGGGAAAAAGCCTCCTGATATGTTTGGCCTGGGGGTACTAGTAAGCGATTCTGTTTATAAGGGCGTTGACAGGAATGTCTGGCCTATGCCTTTGGTGTTTGTCAGAAAAGGCAAGATTTCCATAAAAAGCGTAAAGGCGGAGTACATATTCCTGGAAGACAAAAGCCGCGAGGCGAATTTTTTTATTATACCAAGGTTTATGGGATATGACTCAAAGGATTCCAGCGACCTGGACGGTATGAAGGACAGAAAATGGTCTCTTGACGGTGGCATGGAATATTCGATTACCATGCCTTATTTCTATGATTCAAAGGCCAGCGTATCCATTACGCAGGATTTATTAGCAAAATCCGGCGGTCAGGAGGCAAGGCTTTGGCTCAAAAGGAAGTTTGATTTCAGGCCTTTTTTCATAAGGCCGGGCGTGGGTATTGTGTGGCAGAGTAGGAAAATGGCTGATTATTATTTTGGCGTGAAGGATTTTGAGCAGAAATTAGGCCGGCCTAGCTATAATCTCGGAGCCTCTATTAATTATGATTTAAGCGCTGACGCATTCCTTTTTTTCTCCAGAAACTGGGCGCTTTTCTCAAGGTCTGATTTTTTATTTTATGACCACGGCATAAAATCCAGCCCCATTGTCCGAAAGGGCCGCTCAAATTCCTTTATCCTGGGCATAGTTTACGTATTTTAAAATGGCCGGAAATATTAAAAGAGAGGGCCGAACGTAAGCGAAATATATGTCAGGGAAAGAAAATCTTAAATGGCGAAAGAATTAAAAAAAGAACTAAACCTTCTGGATATTTTCTGCGTTGCGACAGGAACCATGGTTAACTCCGGTTTGTTTATTCTTTCCGGGTTAGCTTTTGCCAAGGCAGGGCCGGCGGTAATTTTATCTGATTACAAAACTTAGAATTAGGTAGAATCTGTTCAAAGGTATTGTTTGTATGAAAACACTAAAGTTTAAATTT
>JAHJGB010000147.1 GCA_018824725.1 Candidatus Omnitrophota bacterium | reverse complement strand
GCTTTGGTGGTTCTAAACGACGGCAACCCAGTTTCAAGAGACTGGAGAAGCGTTTGGGCATATGGAATAGGAGCAGAATACCAGGCAACGGATAAATTAGAATTAAGAGGCGGTTTTTTATACGAACAATCCCCGATTCCAAGCTCTAATTTTGAACCAGTTCTACCTGATTCGAACAAACATGGTATAACTATGGGCGCGGGATATTTATTAAAGGATGTAAAGATAGACGCTTCATACGCATTTTTTAAATACAGAGACAGGGATGTTACGAGAAATGCAGTCGGTGCCACAGGTGCTAATGTAAACGGAAAATATAAAGGTTACGTAAATATAGTAGGGTTAAGCCTTACCTATAAATATTAAGAAAGGATTTCTAATGACATCTGATAACGCGATAGCAGTCCGCGAATCGTCGAAGATAAAAGGTGACGTCAAGAAATTAGTGGCGCAGATCGCAAGAATGGATGCCAGGAAAGTCAGGGAAAGCGCCTCTATCAGGGACGATCTTGGCATTGATTCCCTGGCAGCCATGGAGATACTGGCCTCGATTGAGAAGCGGCTGGGCATAGTAATAGACGAGGCAAAGGCCTTTGACGTGGTTACTATAGAAGACCTGCTTGACCTTGTAACGCAGTGCTTGAAAAAGAAAAAACGCCTATGAATTTAGGTACCTCGCTTCACTGGGTTTCAACCAAGATGAAGGACAAGGTATGCCTGATTGAAGGCAGCCAAGAGGTGTCTTATTCCCAGTTGTGGGAAAACATAGAAAGGCTGGCAAAAGGTTTTCTGAAAATAGGCATAAAAGAAAACGATAAAGTAGTTATAATCCTTCCTAATTGCAAGGAATTTATTTATAGTTTCTACAGCCTCGCCAGGATAAACGCAATAAGCGTACCGCTTAATACTTATTTGACCTCTTATGAATTAGATAAGATGTTTAAGGATTGCGATCCCAAGGTTATTATCACTACATATGAGCTATATAAAGAGAGGATAGCTACTATATTAAGTAAAAATATACTAATAATATTCAAGGATGAATTATCGGAGCCAGGCGAGGATGGTATATTTGAATTAGGGGATTTGCTGGCAAAAGGCAGGACCGGGAAATTACCACGTTTCGGCGCAAATAATAATCAAATAGCTACTATTAATTATACTTACCGCGGTTTAGGAGAGCCTTTGGGCGCGATGCTCACGCATGGCAATTACCATCACGGCGCAATAGGGTATCTGCGGCTTACAAAAGTTGCTACAACTCAGCGCGTACTTCTGATTACTCCGATGTCGCATATTTTTACGCTTGTAAGCTGTGTTATAGTCCCGCTTTTGCGCGGGGCAACAGTAGTGATAATGAAGACATTTATCCCGAGACACATATTCAAGGCAATAGAAGAGCACAGGATAGATTTTCTTATAGCAGTTCCTACTATCTACATATCCCTGCTTAAAAATTACGAAAAGGGGCGTTTTAATATATCAAGCCTTAAATACGGGATAACAGGCGGCAGCTATCTGTCGGAAGATATGCACAGGGAGATAAAGGAAAATATGGGAGTAGAGTTATTGCAGGGATATGGTTTGACAGAAACCATGCCAATAACATGCAATCCCCGCTTGAAAAATAAGACAGGGTCGTTAGGCATACCAGGCCATGAAGTAAAGGTTAAGATTATTGACGGCGAAATCCTGGTGGGCGGGCCAACAGTGATGAAAGGATATTATAATAAAAACGGAGAGAATAAGAAATACCTGAAAGACGGCTGGTTTTATACCGGCGATCGCGGGTATATAGATGAGGAAGGGTATATCTATTTCAAGGGCTTGAAAAAGGATATCATAAAAGTGGGCGGAAATAATGTTGATTTAAATGAGGTAAAGGATGTCTTGAATTTATTTCCAGGCGCAGAAAAGGTCCGGTTGGATATAGTGGAAGATGAATTGTGGGGCCACAGGATACATGCGGAAATATCTGTTTCTTCAAAAAAGAAATTACAGAGAAGGAAGTAAAGGCATTCTGCGGCAAAAGGATTGCCTTGTATAAAATACCAAAAAAAATATTAATAAAGGCGAACTAAGATGGAAAATATATTCATAACTGGCGGGGCAGGGTTTTTAGGGTGGAAATTGGTGCAGAACATACTGGATCAG
>JAHJGB010000146.1 GCA_018824725.1 Candidatus Omnitrophota bacterium | reverse complement strand
TATCAAAAAATCAATGTAAAGTGAAGATTTTAGTGCATTAAGATTGATGGGAGCCCGACTCCCATCAATCCGTGATGAGAGCATGATGGGAGTCGGGCTCCCATCAACTGGCAGGTGTTTATTAGTGTTACTTGATATTAAAAGTATTACAAAATGAAGGTTTTAGTGATAAAATACATATGTGCTAAAGCAAATTATCCCTTCAAAGATTTGCCTTTCATGCGATGTGTGCTGCAGGTTCCTTGATGAGAATGCTAGCCTTAGCCCGATTTTTCTGCCTCATGAAATAACTCCTGCAATAAATCCAAGCCTGGATAAGTCCGGCCGGGTAAAATTAAAACCTTGCGAAGATATCCATACCTGTCCTTTTTTCAAAACTAAAAACAAAAGGTGCTCTATCTATTCAAAAAGGCCTTTGGACTGCAGGTTATATCCTTTCGCAATAATGTTTGATGAAAAACGCGAAAAGATCATCATCGGGATAGATAAAAAATGCCCGATCAGCACAAATCCAGCTTATCAGAACTCTATAAAAAATTATTTCCACTATCTGGTTGACCTGCTGGAAAAAAAGGAAATCTCCGGCCTGATATCCAGGAATCCTGCTTTTATAGGGGATTTTCAGGAAGATGTCGCGCAATTTTCTTGTTTAGACACCCTCACGAAATTGATCGTCAATAATCCTGAGAAAAACGGGTTTAAAAAAATCTCTTTGGAAGATAAATCTGAGTTTGACAGCTTCTTTGAAAAAATAGATGCCCCTGACTCCGGCCAGAATTTTGTAAATCTATGCATCTGGAAAGAAAAAAATCCTGTTTGGTGGAAAAAAAATAGCCAGGGACTTGAAATACTGCTGGAAACAGACTTCGGTTATATGGATTTTAATTCCCTTAAAAAATTTCCTGACTATATATACCTCACTAAAGCCATTGCTGAACTTAAAGGCAATAAATATAAACACAAGCGGGCCAGTTGTAATTATTTCTCGAAAAATTACAGGTTTCAATACCTTGATTACAAACAAAACATGAAAAATGACTGCCTCAAGCTTTTCTATAAATGGGCTCGCGGAAGAAAAAAGACATTTCCAGATGTTTACTATCATAAACTCCTTGAAGATAGCTTTTCCGCGCATAAACTTGCCATGAAAAATTTCAAAGAGCTCAGCCTGACAGGCAGGGTAATAAAGATAAAAGGAAAAATTGTGGCTTATGCGTTTGGATTTGAGATTACAAAAGATATGTTCTGTGTATTATTGGAAGTTTGCGATTTGAAATTCAAAGGCATTGCGGAATTTATTTTCAGGGAATCCGCAAAAGAAATGGCCCGGTACAAATACATCAACACCATGGACGACTCAGGCCTTGAAAACCTGCGAATCTCTAAACTCTCCTACCACCCTATCCAGCATCCAGGGACGGTTCTAGAGCCAATCTGAGAAGTGTCCCTGTAGGGGACAGATCTAGCTTTAGCTCTAGAACCGTCCCTATTCTCATCTTCTCATTCCCAGCATATGCGGTCGAAGTCACAGTTAGCGCATTTTTCCTTATCGCGCTCCGGAAGCTTTTCAAAACTCAGATCCTGGATATTTCTCCATGTATTTCGTATAATATTTACCATTTCATCTACCATTTCTTCTGTAAGCCCTATCTTGAATTCTGTAGGCTCGCCCTGTTTTATCCCGTATTTCCTTAAATCCTTTTTAGCGGGCTGCACAAACACAAGCACCCCGTGACTCACAACCATAGATTTATCCTGCCGGGTCTTATCCCGTTCGTATAAAAGCTTATAGCACACCAGCTGCCTCAGATAACCATCGCACTCTTCATCTTCAAGGCTTTTTACCCCAAGAATCCCCTTCGCGTGTTTATTGGGCTCGCCTGTTTTATAATCAACAACCCTCGCAAGATTATTTTTCTCGTCTTCTAATTCCAGCTTATCATATTTACCGGTAAAGATGATGCCGTCTATATTGACGGGCATCCTGTTTTCGAGTCCAATAGGCTTTACGGGATTTTTGGAAACAATGGCGTGATATTTCCTGAGGCCCTCGAATTGCTCCTTACACCTTAATTCAATAGCCTTCTCAGGCCCCTGAAATTTCAACGCCTCCAGGAATTTTTCCCTGAAAAACTGGAAATCAGGAAATTTCTTTATCCTGATATATTCCCTGTATAAGCTTTCCAGCCCGGCGTGCACTGCGTTGCCGAACATCAAGCTCTGTTTCTTTGCCAAAGGGAGCATCAGCACATTATCGTAAAGGAATTTGCGCCTGCACCTGAGATAATTATCCAGGCTGGTGGGGTTCAGGGGCATATCTTTTACCATGTCGCTCAGGACTTCATCCGTGCCGATAAAAGGCTCCGCGAGATCTGTTTTTTCAAGAAAGCTCACAAGGACATCTTCTTCTTTTGATTTGAGCGTTTCCGGCTTTATGCCAAGTCTGTACAGAAACACGCTGGAAACAGCGCTTTCGTCAGGGCTCGCCGTGAAAATAATATTGCTCTTCGCCCTTGATACAGCCACATAAAAAAGCCTTGTTTCATCATGAAACATAAGTTCTTTGACTCTTTCTTTATCAGGGGTCTTCTCTATTGATTTTATCAGTTCAGGCGGAAAAGGAATAGAATCTGTCCTGGGCTTCATGGGCCAGTTTTTATCCTGCAGGCAGAACGGGATTATGACGCTGTGAAATTCCCTGCCTTTGGAACCATGCGCCGTGAATATCCTGACCCCGTTCTGAGTCATTGTCACAAGGTCCCCTTCAAGCGGCATGCCGTGCTCATTCATTGTCCTTATATCTTCTATAAAATCCTTTAGCGTCAGGCCCGGCTTTGACAGGTCAGAGCTTTTCACTTTATTGACAAAAGACGAAAGCGCCCTCAGCTCCCTGATTCTCATCACATCATCTTTATCGTATTTTTCTAAAATAAACTTATAGATACCGGCTTCTTCTATGTATCCCATCAAGACTGTATGAGCCGGCCTGTATTGCGCGTTATTTATAAGTTTTTTTATTACATCCCCGGCTTTTTTCAGAGGCGCTGATAAGTCAGCGGAATTTAAAAGTTCCGATAAAATCTTGGCGTCTTCTTTGTTCCTTTTTTTCTTATTCACTCTGGATATAAGCCCAAGCACGTCTACGAGCGGGATCTT
>JAHJGB010000145.1 GCA_018824725.1 Candidatus Omnitrophota bacterium | reverse complement strand
GATAGGCGTATCGTACTCAGGAAATAAATACGCTTTCATAAGATTTACCCTGGTTAATAACTCATTAGAAGAATAAACCCTGTTAAGGTTTTCTCCTGGGATATTCATAAAACTTGGCAGGCCTGCGCCTGTTCCTGCAAAAACAGCTTTATAGCCCTGTTCAAATATATCTTTAAGCAAAGAAGTTTTGCCTACA
Organism: Candidatus Omnitrophota bacterium; assembly: GCA_018824725.1. Taxonomy (GTDB): domain Bacteria; phylum Omnitrophota; class Gorgyraeia; order Gorgyraeales; family Gorgyraeaceae; genus UBA10183. The sequence continues at coordinate 9,676 of JAHJGB010000145.1, read as the reverse complement.
ATAAAATTTGTTTTAACCTCTACGCCCAGGGAAACCAGATATGCCACTTCTTTTTTTACTATTTCTTTCGGAAGACGAAACTCCGGAATGCCGTACATGAGCACGCCTCCGGCAATGTGCAAAGCTTCGAATACAGTAACTTGATAACCCATCCTGGCGAGGTCCCCTGCGCATGTTAACCCTGCAGGGCCAGAACCTATAATAGCTGCCTTAATCTGCTTTGCGGCTGAATACTGAGGGCTGAATGCTGAAGGCTTATTTTTAAATTCATAGTCTGCCGCGAACCTTTCAAGGCTGCCGATATTTATCGGGGCCTTTTTAGCGTTTAAAACACAAGCGCCTTCGCATTGGTTTTCCTGCGGGCATACCCTGCCGCATACTCCAGGAAGTTTGTTTTTCTCTTTTATTATCTTAATTGCCCGATCAAACTCCTTTTTCTTTAAGGCATCTATAAAAGCCGGTATATCGATTTCAACAGGGCAATTCATAGAACATTTCGCTTTCTTGCAAAGGAGGCACCTAGACGCCTCCTTTAACGCCTCTTCCTCGGATAAACCAAACGCCACCTCTTTAAAATTTCTTATTCTTTCTTCCGGACTTTGTTTGTTCATTTTATTATCCCTCGTATCTTGCAAGCGTGGTTTTCTTGTTCTTTAAACAGGCTCTGGCGGGCCTTTAGTTCTTTGAAATTCACCAGATGACCGTCGAATTCAGGGCCATCCACGCAGGCAAACTTTGTCTCGGTTCCTACCTGGATCCTGCACGAACCGCACATACCTGTGCCGTCCACAAGCACTGTATTTAACGAGACTAATGTCTTTACCCCGTACGGTCTTGTTAAATTAGATACGGCTTCCATCATTACCCCCGGCCCGACCGCGTAAACAAGGTTTATACATTCGCCCCGATACGATAAATCGGGGCTCAGTATTCCGCCCAAGGAACCCCGGGCTTTAGCCCGGGTGGGCTCCATTTTCCTGCCGGAATCTAGAAGCCTTTTTAAAACATCCGTCACAAATCCTTTTTCTCCGAACGAGCCGTCGTCCGTAACCACAAACATCTCTGCGTCCAGAAACTCCAGTTCTTTTTTGAATATCAAAAGCTCCTTATTTCTGGCGCCTATAATAATTATCACGCTGTTGCCCGCATTTTTATAAGCCTTTGCAACAGGATAAAGTTCCGCAATCCCGACTCCGCCGCCGACACAGCATACCGTACCTATTTTATCGGTATCTGTAGCATGGCCTAACGGCCCTACCACATCGGAAACATATTCCCCGGCTTTTTTTTCTGTCAGCCTGTAGGTAGTCACGCCTGCGATTTGATAAACTATGGTAATGGTTTTATCAGATATGTCCGCTATGGTAAGCGGTATGCGCTCTCCCTGCTCATCTATCCTTATCATCATAAACTGCCCTGGCCTGGCCGTAGCGCTGACCAAAGGCGCCTCTAAAATCATTTTAAAAATACCTGCTGCTATCTTTTCGTTGGAATAAATCTTAAACATTGAAATCCTCGCTTATTAATTTTAAACCCTTGAGCGTAAGATCCACATCTATCTTGTCCGCGCTTTCGCAATAAGGGCCTATAAGTTTAGAAAAGCCTCCCGTGACCACAACCTTTGCGTTCCTTGAGTATTTCTTTTTCAGCTTATTCACTATGCCGTCGCACAAACTGCTGAATCCATATATAATACCCACGAGCATGCTTTCTTTTGTCTCTCTGCCAAGTATCGCCTTAGGCTTTTTAATAGTGACCTTTGGCAACAACGCTGTCTTTTCTGATAATGCCCACAATGAAATCCCTGGCCCTGGTGCTATAACTCCGCCTATATATTGCTTCTTCTTATTCACGATATCTATTGTGATAGCTGTGCCAAAATCCACAATTACGCATTCTCCGCCGTATAACTCATAAGCTGCCCTTGCATTCACCAGCCTGTCTGACCCTACCTGCCTAGGGTTTTTATAAAGATTTTCTACGCCGCTATCCACATCCCGGCCCACAACTATAGGCCTTTTACCAGCGACATGTTTGATCGTTTTTTCAATTTTTTTCAACACACTAGGCACAACGCTTGTTATAATCACACATTTTATATTTCCTGCGCAAGTTTTTAATTTTCTGGCGTATCGCGAATTAAGGTTTTTTGAATATGTAGGAATCCTGAAGGTTTTCTTTAAAACCTTTTTATCAAAAATTCCACTATAAATACTCGTATTTCCAATGTCGATTGTTAATAGCATTGTCTTTTCCGCCGTTGAATTTTGCCCCTGTCGCTTTGCTTCGCAAAGCGAAGCAGCAGGGGCAAAATTGTTTAAGGAACTCGTGTATATTATTTGTTAGTTATCGCAACATTGTTACATCGCCCGCGAGAACTCTCTCATTAAGCCCTGAATCCATCCTTAAAACAAGCGCTCCTTCTTTATCAACATCTATAGCGTAGCCCTCTAACTTTGTGTCATGATATGTCACCTGGACCCTTTTGCCCAAAAAGTTTGAAAATTCTTTATACTCCCTTATAATCTCGGCTATCTGGTCGCTATTAAAAAGCTTGTAATATTTGTCCAGATTTTTAAAAATACCTTTTACCAGTTCAAGCCTTGAAATCTCTGCGCCTCGGGCCTCCATTATAGATGTGGCGCCTTTGGGCAAAAGTTCTTCTTTTGTATTTATATTAATGCCGATGCCTATTATAACAAAATTAATTTTATCCGTCTCGGCATTCATCTCTGTCAATATGCCGCATATCTTTTTATCGTTTATCAAAACATCGTTCGGCCATTTTATAAAAGTTGCCAGGCCGGCCATTTCCCTTATCGTCTTCGCAACGCTCAGGGCAGAAAAAAGCGTGATACTGGAGACCTCTTTCGGCAATATGTCCGGCCTCAATATAATAGAAAAATAAGCGCCTTTGGATTTGGGCGAAACCCAAAACCTGCCCATCCTGCCTCTTCCAGCAGTCTGCGATTCCGCTATAACCACAGATCCTTCTTTCTCGCCGCTTGCAGCCAGCTTATACGCAGCATCATTAGTTGAAGACGTCTCTTTGTAAGAATAAATTTTTCTGGCTATTATATCTGTTTTTAGTCGCCATTTCAACTCTATTTCTGTTAGGCGGTCAGGTATGGAAATCAGCCTGTATCCCAGATGCGGAAATGCCTCGATGTCATAGCCTTCCTGCCTGAGATTTTCAATATGTTTCCACACAGCTGCACGGGATATCCCAAGCTCGCAGCTTAATTCCTCGCCCGAGACATAAACCTCTTCGTGTTTCTTGAAATAATTTAATATCTTATCGTCCAGCATTATTCTTTAACCTCTTTATCTTATCTCTGAGCTGCGCCGCGCGCTCAAACTGCAGATTTCTGGCGCAAAGCTCCATTTCTCTTTCTAGTTCAGCAATAAGCATTTCTTTTTCATATTCTTCCTCGCTCCGTCCCGCTACCTCTATAACAATCTCTTCTGCCTTTTTAAACGACTCTATTCCGTCTTTAATAGCTTTCTCAATTGATCTGGGTGTGATATTATTTGCCTTATTAAACTCTGCCTGCTTCTTTCTCCGCCTATTTGTCTCGTCAATCGCCTTTCTCATTGAATTCGTTATAGTGTCAGCGTACATTATAACATAGCCGTCTATATGCCTGGCTGCCCTTCCTGCGACTTGAATCAAAGATGTCTCTGATCTTAAGAATCCTTCTTTATCCGCGTCAAGAATAGCCACCAAAGACACTTCCGGAAGATCCAGGCCTTCTCTTAATAAATTTATACCCACCAGGCAGTCAAATTTCTGCATCCTCAAGTCTCTTAATATTTCCGCCCTTTCAATAGTGTCCAATTCTGAATGTATATACTTTACCCTTAAATCTAAATCTTTCAAATATCCGGCAAGATCTTCCGACATCCTCTTTGTCAATGTGGTCACCAGGACTCTCTGCCCCTTGTCAGCTCTCTCTTTTATATTTTCAACAAGGTCCTGTATCTGGTTTTCGCTGGGCTTCACTATTATTTCAGGGTCCAGCAACCCGGTCGGCCTTATAACCTGTTCTACTATCTCGTTTGAATTTTGCAGCTCATATTCTGAAGGCGTGGCTGAAACAAACACCATATCTTTGACAACGCCCATAAATTCTTCAAAACTTAAAGGCCTGTTGTCCAGGGCTGACGGGAGCCTGAATCCATAATCAACCAGGGTCTGCTTGCGCGCCCTATCTCCGTTATACATGCCTCTTATCTGCGGCATAGTAACATGCGATTCGTCGATTATTGTAAAAAAATCTTCTGGGAAATAATCCAAAAGGCAATAAGGCCTTGAACCGGGAGCCCTGGCGCTCAGATGCCTTGAATAGTTTTCTATGCCGTTGCAAAACCCCATCTCCTGAAGCATTTCAAGATCATAATGAGTCCTGGATTCAAGCCTCTGCGCCTCCAGTAATTTATTCTGCAGCCTTAATTCTTTAAGCCTCCCCACAAGCTCTGTTTCTATTGATTGTATGGCTGCGCTTATCCTTTCTTCTGTGGTAACAAAATGTTTCGCGGGATATACAGCTATCTTTTCAATAAAATCTGCGAGTGGATTACCGCTGACAGGGTCTAATTCAGAGATCTTTTCTATTTTCTCCCCGAAAAAAATTACTCTGAAAAACGTCTCTTTATACGCGGGAAATATATCTATGGTATCGCCTCGAACCCTGAAACAACCCCTCTTGAAATCAATATCATTCCTTGTGTAATGTATATTTACGAGCCCGGATAATAGATTATTTCTTTTTATCGTATCCCCTTTTTTTAAAAATAACAATAAATCCTCATAATCCTCAGGAGAACCAAGGCCATAAATGCACGAAACGCTCGAAATTATTATAACATCCCTTCTCGACATCAGAGAGCTGGTAGCGGAAAGCCTTAGCCTGTCTATATTGTCATTTATGGATGCGTCTTTTTCTATGTAAATATCAGCCTGCGGCACATACGCCTCTGGCTGGTAATAATCATAATAGCTGACAAAATATTCCACGGCATTATGCGGGAAAAACTCTTTAAACTCGCTGTATAGCTGGGCAGCAAGGGTTTTATTATGCGATATCACAAGCGTTGGCCTCTGGACATTACTTACCACATTTGCCATAGTGAATGTCTTGCCGCTGCCCGTGACTCCAAGAAGCGTCTGGCGCTTCAGGCCTTTTCTCAAGCCCTCAGTAAGCTTATCAATAGCCTGCTCTTGATCCCCGCAAGGCTTAAATGGACTTATAAGTTCGAACTTGGACATTTAAATTTCCAGAGAAAAATCTATTGAAGGAGCTGAGTGGGTAAGCCTGCCTATAGAAATTCTATCTACCCCTGTTTTAGCAATCTTTTTTATGTTCTCCAAGCTGATTCCGCCGGAAGCTTCTAAAATTACCTTTAAGCCTTTTCTAAGCTTTACCACCTTTTTAATCTCCTCAATCTTCATATTATCCAGCATTATTATATCTGCGCCTGCTTCCAGCGCCTGCTTAAATTCTGCAATATTCTCCACCTCAACCTCTATGTTTTTATATCTTCTATTTTTAAAAGCTGTGATTGCTTCCCCCACAGCCTTCACCCTTAACCCTTCACCCTTCACCCTCATCGATTCTAAATGATTACCTTTTATCATTATCCCATCCCATAATCCAACCCTGTAGCTAAACCCTCCGCCTATTGCAACAGCATACTTTTCCAGTTCTCTCAGTCCGGGAATAGTTTTTCTGGTATCATATATTTTTGCGCCTGTGCCTTTTACTTCTCTGGCAAACTCAGCTGTAAGAGTTGCCACGCCTGAAAGATGCCCGAGAAAATTTAAAACAGTCCTTTCAGCACCCAATACATTTTTTGCAGAACCTTTTACTGATATTATTCTTTTGCCTTTTTTAACCTTGTCTCCGTCTTTGTACAAAGGCGTAAACGCTATTCTTTCATCCACTACGTCAAAAACCCATCTGGCAGCATCCATTCCGGCCAAGACACACTCTTCCTTCGCTATAATATGCGCCAATAAGCTAATATCTTTTTCAAACAGGACAGAGCTTGTGCTATCTCCAGAGCTAATATCCTCTTTTAAAGCGCTTATAATTATCGGAAATACTTTTTCTTTTGTAAGTTTCATAAAAACCGCCCCGTATTACTGATGGGAGTCCGACTCCCATCATACAGTCACCACTGATGGGAGTCGGACTCCCATCAGTGGTTAGCTAAAGATCTTTGATTGTCTTTTCCATCCTGCGTATCTGCTCCTTGATTGCCTCAGCCTTTTCCTTCTCTGCGTTTATTACGCTTTCAGGCGCATGATCCATGAAATTTTTATCTTTCAGTTTTTTTTCAGTAAATACAAGCTGCTGCTTTAATGCGTCTTGCTTTTTAGAAAGCCTTGCCTTTTCTGCATCTATATCTATAACGCCCTCCAGAGGTATATACATATTGAAGTTCTCAGTAACTGCGCTCAGGGAACTTTTTGGTTTCTTCAATTTAGCGTCTATTATCAGGTTCTCTAACTGTGCCAAAGCCTTAATATATCCCATACTGTCAGACAATATAGATTCAATGCCTGCCTTTAAAGGGGCAATATTCACTGTAAGTTTTTTAGAATACGGTATATTCATATCCGAACGAATATTCCTGATATTTACAATGGCTTCTTTTACCACTTCTATATCAGATTCTACCTGTTTATTCACGTAGCGTTTTTCAGGTTCCGGCCATTTTGAAACCATTATACTTTCTCTTTCTTTTATACATTCGCCCGCCACAGAAACTAACGACGGGCTCAGTATTCCGCCCAAGGAATCCGGGGATTCAGATTGAAGGGGCTTCATGTTCTGCCATATAGCCTCTGTCACAAACGGCATGAAAGGATGCAATAGTTTCAGCGAATCTTCCAGCACGTGTATCAAAACATCCTTTGTCCCTCCAGCCTTGAGCCCGGAGCCTTGAGTCATAATCTCCGGCTTCACCATCTCTACGTACCAGTCACAAAAATCATGCCATATAAAATCATATAAAAGCGACTCTGCTTCATTAAACCCGTAATTCTTTAATGCCTTTGTCACAACTTCTATAGTCCTATTCAATCTGCTTAATATCCATTTATCAGCAATGTTTAAATCTTTTGCCTCAAGCCTGGAGCCTTGCCTCCCAAGCCCAATATTCATTAACACGAACCTCGACGCATTCCATATCTTATTCGCAAAATTCCTGCCTATCTCGAATTTTTCTTTTGATAAAAATACGTCCTGCCCCGCAGCTGTTATAGATATAATGCTGAATCTAAGTGCATCCGCGCTGAATCCGTCTATTATCTCAAGCGGATCTATTATGTTGCCAAGAGATTTTGACATCTTTTTACCTGTCACGTCTCTTACAGTGCCATGTATATAAACATCGCTGAAAGGAATGTCTTTTTTAAACTCTATGCCGGACATTATCATCCTGGCAACCCAGAAAAACAATATCTCAGGCGCTGTTACCAGCACAGAGGTTGGATAAAAGTATTCCAGGTCTTTGGTTTTTTCAGGCCATCCAAGGGTTGAAAACGGCCAGAGCCAGGAAGAAAACCATGTATCCAGCACATCTTCATCCTGTTTAATATTGGTAGAATTGCATTCCGGACACTTCTCAGGCTTTGTCTTTGATACAATAATCCCGGCATAAATTTTTGACTTTTGACTTTTGACTTTTGACTTCGGAATTCCAGTCTTAGCACAATTCTCACAATAATAGACTGGAATTCTATGCCCCCACCATATCTGCCTTGAAACACACCAGTCTCTTATGTTCTCCATCCAGTTAAGATAGACCTTTGTCCATCTCTTTGGATAAAATTTAATCTTTCCGCTTTTAACCGCCTCTATGGCAGGTTCAGCCAATGGCTTCATCTTTACAAACCACTGTAAAGACAGATACGGCTCTATAACAGTGTGGCACCTGTAGCAATGCCCCACGGCGTGATCGTGCTTTTCTATTTTTATTAAAAGCTTCTTCTCTTCAAGCTCAGCTACTATTGATTTTCTGGCCTCAAACCTGTCCATGCCGTTGAACCTGCCCGCATTTTCATTCATTTTACCGTCAGGACTCATAATCCTGAGAGGTTCAAGCCCGTGCCGCTTTGCCATTTCAAAATCATTTGGATCGTGCGCAGGAGTGACCTTTACAGCGCCTGTGCCGAATTTTTTATCCACAAAATCATCTGCGATGATTTCTATTTCTTTTTCCATAATAGGCAATATAAGTTTCTTGCCTATCAGTTTTTTATATCTCCTGTCTTTGGGATTCACAGCCACCGCAACATCTCCAAGCATGGTCTCAGGCCTTGTTGTCGCTACTACAATTCCTTCACCCTCTTTAAAAGGATACAATATATAATAAAGCTTCCCCTCCACATCCTGATGAGGCGCTTCTTCGTCAGAAAGAGCTGTCTGGCACCTGGGGCACCAGTTGATTATATAATTCCCCCTGTAAATCAGTCCTTTATCGTAAAGCCTTACAAACGCTTCAAGCACAGCTTCTGAAAGTCCTTTATCCATGGTAAAACGCGTCCTTTCCCAATCACATGACGCGCCCAGCTTTTTAAGCTGCCTGATAATGGTATTTCCATACTGCTCCCGCCATTTCCAGACCTCGTCTACGAATTTTTCCCTACCTAACTCCTGCCTTGTTACGCCTTTTTCTTTCAGGCTTCTTTCCACCACATTTTGCGTGGCTATGCCTACGTGATCAGTCCCCGGCACCCAAAGACTGGCAAATCCCTGCATCCTCTTCCATCTTATCAGTATATCCTGCAATGTATTATTCAATGCATGCCCCATGTGAAGAATGCCTGTGACATTGGGCGGAGGGATTACTATTGTAAAAGGTTTTTTCGAAGGATCGGGTTCCTGATGAAAAAACCCGCTTTTTTCCCATTTAGAATAAATAGATTCTTCGTAATCTTTTGGATTATATCTTGGAGGTATGTCTTTCATGGTAAGGCTATCTGACCTTGTCTTTTAATAGCTTGTATTCCACGCTGTCTACCAGAGCCTGCCAGCTGGCCTCTATGATATTTTCAGAAACTCCGACAGTGCCCCACGAGCTATCTTCATCCTGGGATTGAATAAGGACCCTTACCTTAGCGGCAGTGCCTGCCTTTTCATCCAATACCCTTACCTTAAAATCAGACAGGTGCATTCGTGAAAGTGTGGGGTAAAACTTTGCCAGGGCTTTGCGCAGCGCGTTATCTAAAGCATTTACGGGCCCGTCGCCCAAAGCCGCAGTATGCTCTTCTTTTTTATTCACATTAAGCTTGATAATAGCCTCTGAAATCAGCGTATCGTCTTCTCTTTTTTCAATACTCACCCTGAATCCCTCAAGAGCAAAAAACGGCTTATATTTTTTCAATGCCTTTTTCATTAAAAGCTCAAAAGACCCGTCAGCTGCTTCAAAATGATAGCCCTGATTTTCCATGGACTGAATCAATTTTAAGATTTTCTTTGTTTTCGGATCATCCTTTGTAAGGTCCAGTTCCATCTCCTTTGCCTTGAGAATAATACTGGTCTTGCCGGATAATTCAGAAACAAGGATCCTTCTGTGGTTACCGACTTTTTCAGGCGCTATGTGTTCATAAGACACAGGATTTTTCATGACTGCGTTGACATGCACGCCGCCTTTATGCGCAAAGGCG
>JAHJGB010000019.1 GCA_018824725.1 Candidatus Omnitrophota bacterium | reverse complement strand
GAATATATAGACGGGGTGCTTTTTTTTAATCCCGGCAGCGCCACTGATACAGTATACGCGCCATACCGGTCCTACGGCATAATAGAGATTGATAAGGGAGAGATAAAAGCGGAGATATATAAACTTTAAGTATGGAAGCCCGACTCCCATAGGGAGTCGGGCTTCCGCAGGCTATGGATAAACTATGGGCTCCATGGAGGAGCATATTTATAAAAATCAGAAAAATAAAAGGCTGCATATTCTGCATTAAAGGCAAAGCGGATAAAAATCTTTTTATTATCGCAAGATCCAGGCATTCATTTGCCATGCTGAATATATACCCTTACAATAACGGCCATATAATGGTGTCGCCTTTCAGGCATGTGAAGGATTTAAAAGGGTTGAATGATGTGGAACTTATGGATATAATAAAGCTTACGAGGGACATGCAGGTTTTGCTTGAAAAAAAACTGAAACCGCATGGCTTTAATATAGGCATAAATACAGGCAAGGCAGCAGGAGCAGGATATGAAGATCATCTGCATGTGCATATAGTCCCCAGATGGAAAGGCGACTCTAACTTTATGCCTGTTGTGGCTGACACAAAAGTAGTGCCCGAGTCGCTGAAAGAACTGTATAAAACACTCACTATGGGAGCCCGACTTCCATAGGGAGTCGGGCTCCCATATAGCCTAAGCTATTTTATGTTAACACGCAAAGATATAGAAAAAAGAGAATATGATTTGCTTGCGCCTTATGCAATGCACTCCAAGGATACTAAAGGCAGGAAATATCCTGAGGCAGAGCCTAAATACAGGTCAGTATACCAGAGGGACAGGGACAGGATTATACACTCTACAGCCTTCAGGAGGCTGGAATACAAAACCCAGGTCTTTGTAAATCACGAAGGCGATTATTACAGGACAAGGCTTACACATACCATGGAAGTAAGCCAAATTGCCAGGTCCATTGCCAGGACAATGTCCTTAAACGAGGATCTGGTAGAGGCGATAGCGCTTTCCCATGACATAGGCCATCCTCCTTTTGGCCATGCGGGCGAAGACAGCCTGAGAACACTGATGAAAGATAACGGAGGTTTTGACCATAATCTTCAGGGGTTGAGGGTTGTGGAAGAGCTGGAGCAGAGATATCCTGATTTTTCCGGATTAAACCTCACATGGGAATCCAGGGAAGGAATAAATAAGCACACTACTATGTTTGACAAGGCTCAGCAGTTAAAAGAGTTTGAGCCCGGGTCTTCGCCTACGATGGAGACACAGGTTGTAGACGTGGCAGACGAGATTGCTTACGATAACCACGACATAGACGACGGATTAATGTCAGGCCTCATAGAAGAAAAAGACCTTTTGCGGCTAAGATTATGGAAAGACGCCGCCAGGTTTGTGCAAAAGGGAAAAAGAGAGCTGCCTGATAAAATAAGAAAATACCAGATAATACGCAGATTAATAGATACCCAGATAGAAGATCTTCTGCTAACGTCTGAGAAAAATATCATTGCCAGCGGCATAAAAAATTTAGCCGATGTCAAAAAACACAAAAAGAGGCTTGTCGCGTTTTCCGAGGATATGCAGAAAAAAAGAAAAGAGCTCAGGGTATTTTTAATGGACAACCTCTATAAAAATTTCAGGGTAATGCGCATGTCAGATAAGGCCAGGAGATTCATCACAGGCCTGTTTAAAGTGTATCTTGAAAAGCCTGAACAACTTCCTCCGTCTGACCAGAAAAAAATTAAAAAAATAGGGAATCACAAGGTTATCTGCGATTATATAGCCGGGATGACTGACAGGTATGCCCTTGACGAGTATAAAAAATTATTCGACCCATATGAACGAGTCTGAAAAAAAAGAAAAGCAGGAATTTTTAATAAAATTTTCCAAAAGCAGTTCTATCTCCGCCTTCAGGAGTCTGTGCTCAAAGATACTTAAAAAAAGCCGCTGCGCATTTCTTGATTCAGAATACAAGCCTGTTAAATACGGAGGGGAATGCAATCATCTTAAGCTAGGAAAATATCTGGCAAGGATAAAGTCCAGTTTCCTAAGAGAATACATGATATTTAAGTGCAGCTGCGGCAAGATCTGTCTTTCTTTTCCGATAATACAAGGCTCCAGCATTTACGGTTATGTGTTATTTATCCATTTAACCGCAGAGCCCAAAAAAACCGCTGTAGATTCCGCCAGGATATGTATGGACCTTGCACTCAAAGAATTCCAGAAAGAGCAGGAACTGACCAAGCTGTACGAAACAATCAGGCCCAGGGCAATAGCGCTTTCCACCATACATACCATCCATAGGCTTTTAAGCTCTACGCTTGACATGGACGAACTTATAGAGCGCATAGCAAGGTTAACGCTGCAGGTAATGAGATCAAGGCATTGTTCAATAATGCTTCTGGACGAATCAAAAAAATACCTTATCCCCAAGGCCATGATAGACCTGGATAAAGAAATACCAAAAACAGACCCGAAGTATAAAAAAATAAAGCTCGGGCTTAAGCTGGAGGGAAAGGTTGCAAAGACAGGCAAAAGCGTTCTTTTGCGCAACTCTATATGCGTGCCTCTTGTGGAAGAAGATATAATCGGAGTCATTAGCGCAGGGGATAAGACAAACGGCGCGCCTTTTGACAAGTTTGAATTGGAAATCCTGATAACGCTTGCGGAGCAGGCGGTTATTGCTGTAAAAAATGCGCAGATGTACGAAGAGCAGGAAAAGATGGCTTACGCTAGCATAAAGACTTTGGCGGCGCTGCTTGACTCAAAATCTCCGAATACATTCACCCATTCAGACCAATTTGTGAAAATGGTCCTGGCCATAGCCGAGCAAATGAAATTGTCCAGGGAAGACATAGTTAATCTGCATTATTCAGCTTTGCTGCCGGATACTGGAAAATTCAGCATTCCCGATGAGATTTTAAAAAAACCAGGAAGTCTTTCCAGCAGGGAATATGCCATTATAAAAAAACAACATCTGGAAAGCCTTAAAATAATAGAACATCTGGAATTTCTGAAGCCTGCTATACCTATAATAAGGCATCATCATGAAAAATATGACGGTACAGGCTATCCTGACGGACTTAAAGGTGGCCAAATCCCGGTAGGCGCCAGGATAATGGCTGTGGCAAACGCTTTTGAAGCAATGGTGTCTGCCAGGCCTTATAAAGGGAAAAAGATAAGCGTGTCCCAGGCAATAAAAGAATTAGAAAAGAATAAAGGCTCTCAGTTTGACCCGGAAGCAGTCGACGCTTTTATACGGGTTACTAAAAAACCGGAATTCGAAAATATGCTAGGGGCTTCGGCATGAAAAACATAAAACGTTTGTTAAAAAATGACGCTGCCAAAAAGATACTGTTCTTCTTTAACGAAAATCCCAATTGCATTGATACTGCAAAAGGCATATCCTTGTGGATAGGAGGGGGTGCTAATGACATACAGAAGGCCCTGAACCAGCTGGTAAAAGAAGGCATAGTTACAAGCCACCAAACAGCGTCCACTATCGCATACGCGTATACGAATAATAAACAGATTGTAAAAAAGATAGAAAAATATATAAAAAATACGTGAAGTTTGTGCTATAATCGAAAGTCGTATGACTATAAAAACGCAGGAAAAAACCCAGTTTGACCTTTTTGAACAAGGCCAATCTGTGGATAAAAAAATAAGAAAAAAAACCAGATTTTTGCTCCCTGATGTAAAAAACAGCATCACTGTTTCTTACGAAACCATGATTTTTACAATGATGGGTTTTTTAATGGTGTGCATAGCGGCTTTTGCTCTAGGGGTGGAAAAGGGAAGGCATGACGAAAAAAGAAAGCCAGAGGCTGTTTTGCAGCAGCAGGTAATGCGCGAAGCGCAGCCTCAGCCTAAACCGGAATTAAAAAAAGGAGTGTCAAATGTCGCTACATCCAAGCCTAAAAACATCAAAGGCAGGTAAAAAACACAGGACTGTTTTAAAGAGATATGAGAGATTAACAGCCTTGAAGGAAAAAGGCATACTTAAGGACGACGATTCTGTTTTCGGGATGCCGAAGCTGAAAATTGTAAAGATCAAGGTAAAGAAGGAAGTCAAAGAAGAAAAACCAAAAGAAGGAGAAGTAGCCGCAACAGCTGCTCCTGCGCCCGCGCCCGCAGCAGGAAAGGCAGCTCCTAAGGCCGGTAAGGAAGAAAAGAAAAAATAAAAGAGGTCCCTCGCCGCTTAGAATAAAAATTAGGGCGGACTCGGGATCAAATTTTACGAAGTAAAATTTGGGAGGTCATATGAGACGCATCGGTGGGTTAATAATAATTTTGTCGTTAGTTACTTTGACAGGCTATGCTCAGGAAGAGGTTAAGGAAAAATTTCCCAAGACAGGTTATGCAAAAGATGACAGCGCAATAGTAAAAGCAGGGGACAATGCTAATTTTGAAAACCTGTGCACTTTATCAAAATCCGACTTTGTGAAAATCATAGACAGGCGATACAGCTGGTTCAAGATTTTATTGCCCAGAAAAGCAGCTCTATATGTAAGCAAGGATTACGTTGCTCTGACCTCTGATGAAAAGGGCATAGGCGTAATAAATGCCAGCAATGTAAACTTAAGGGCAGGCGCAGGCACCAGATATTCAATAGTAGGGCAAATATCCAAGCCAGAGAAAGTTTCAATATTATCGGAAGAAGCTGGGTGGTATAAGATAGAGCCGCCTTACGGCACAGCAGGATGGGTGCTCTCCAGTCAAATAACCCTGGCAGAAGAAAACGGCCAGACGAATAATCCAGAACAAAAAAACGCAGCAAAAGAAATTAAAGAAGAAAAGGCCGCGCCTCTTGTTCCCGCTGTAGTCCAGAAAAAAGAAACAACCGGCTCTGCCACTGTAAGGCTGGGCACAAATTATCCTTCGCCTAAGGGTAATCTGTCAATATCCACTTCTACAAAAAATAATAGATGAGCGTATTATTAAGCCTTTGTATATTTTTCTTCGCGGTGATTATCCATGAGTATTCTCATGGATGGGTCGCGTGGAAACTCGGTGACTCCACCGCAAAGTTTATGGGAAGGCTCACGCTTAATCCTCTTGCCCATATAGACCCGATAGGCACCATCTTTCTTCCTCTGATTCTAATCATGACGCATTCCCCTGTACTTTTCGGATGGGCAAAACCTGTACCGGTAGACTTCTTTAATTTAAACAACCCAAAAAGGGATATGGTATGGGTAGGCCTGGCAGGCCCTGCGGCAAATCTGATTTTTGCAATCCTCTTATCCTTATTATTAAAAATACCTTTTTTAACAGCCAGTTATTTTGCGGTATCTGTGATAACAATCGCCATCATGGCAAATCTGGTACTGGCGGTGTTTAATCTGTTGCCTATACCCCCATTGGACGGATCAAGGGTAGCCATGGGCCTTTTGCCTTATCATTTAGGCGCTGAATACGCTAAAATAGAGCCGTATGGTTTTATAATAATATTTGCGCTGTTGTGGATCGGCGCAATAAATACCATAATCTGGCCGATTGTTATTTCCCTGGCCAGGTTATTGGGTGTAAATTTTGGGATGTAATATGAGAAAAATTAAAGTCAATCTTGGAAAAAATAGCTACAACATATTGATCTGTTCTGATGAGCTTGATAAACTCGGGCCGTGCCTGAAGCGGCTGAATATAGGCAAGAATGCTGTAATAGTCACAAATCCGGGAATAAAAAAACTTTTTGGAGCAAAAATAAAAAAGGCGCTTGTTTTAAGCGGTTTCAGCATAAGGTTTGAGATAGTCCCGGACGGGGAAAAAGCCAAATCAGAAAAAGAATGCCTAAGGCTTTTGAATAATATATCCGGGTTCGATGCTCAAGCTAGGGTATTTATTATAGCGTTCGGAGGGGGAGTGGTCGGAGACCTGGCAGGTTTCACAGCCAGTATTTATAAAAGAGGTATACCCTATGTGCAGGTTCCCACAACGCTTCTCAGCCAGGTAGATTCAGCCATAGGAGGCAAGACCGCTATAGATTTAAGCGCCGGTAAAAATCTCGTAGGCGCATTTTATCAGCCAAAACTTGTTTTCAGCGACATATCTTTCCTGAAAAGCCTGCCTGAAAAAGAACTCGCGTCAGGCCTTGCAGAGGTTATTAAATACGGAATAATAAAATCTCCCGGCCTTTTCAGCTTTATAGAAAAAAATTATACGGCAATCCTTAACCACGATAAAAAATGCCTGAACCGCATTGTTTACGAATGCAGTCTTATAAAAGCCGGGGTTATTGAAAAAGACGAGATGGACAATAAAAATGTGCGCGTAATGCTGAATCTCGGACACACCATAGGCCACGCTATAGAAGCTGCGGCTAATTATCGCAGATCTTATAATCACGGACAGGCAGTAGCGCTTGGTATATTGTCCAGCGTTTATATAGCTGAAAAAATAGGCCTGGTGGCAGAGGCCGTTGGACAGAGGATAAAAAATACAATTAAAAATATCGGGCTGCCCGTTAAACTGAAAAACGTAAGCCTAAGAAATATTTTATCGGCCCAGAGCCGCGATAAAAAATTTATCCACGGAAAAAACCGCTTTGTCCTGCCTGCAGGAATAGGCAGGGTTGTAGTAAAAGAGGGTATTCCGGAGCGCCTGGTAAAAGAAGCCATACAAAGCCTTTATGAATCTAAAAAAAGACAAATACAGGCTTAAAAAGCTGAAAATTTTTGAAAAATCTATAAATTACGGTTTCAGAAATAAATTCCTCCTGAACCAGGCGCTTACGCATAAATCTTACGCAAACGAGAAAGACATGGAGCAGTCCAGCGATAACGAAAGACTGGAATTTCTGGGGGACTCTGTGCTGGGCTTAATAGTAAGCCATGTGCTTTACAATGAATACCCCAGAGAGGATGAGGGGGTGCTTACCCGTTATAAATCTCAACTGGTCAGCGGAGAAACGCTTGCAAGGATAGCCAAGCAGCTCGGCATAGGGGAATATATCCTGCTAGGCAGGGGCGAAGAGGCATCCGGAGGCAGAAAACACGTGTCCAATCTCATGTGCGCCCTTGAAGCTATAATAGGCGCCGTATTTCTGGACGGCGGGATAAAAACCTCCCATAATTTCATAACAAGGGTATTCAAACCCGAGATACAGCTTGTAAAAGAAGGTAAGGGATCGAAGGATTATAAATCAATCTTACAGCAGATAGTGCTCAGGAAATTTAAAACAACGCCTTTCTACAGGATACTTTCAGAAATAGGCCCTGACCATAAAAAACATTTCATAGTAGAAGCGGCAGTGGCAGGCAAGAGATACGGAGTAGGGTCCGGCCCAAACAAAAAAAGCGCAGAACAAGCATCTGCCAAAGAAGCCCTTTCTGCGCTGGAATCAGAAAAAGAACTACTTTAAACTAAGAGTAACCTCGCTTCCGTCATTCTTTTCAATCTTCACAAGATCCCTGGTTATGCTTACAATCTCGCCTCCGAGAAACTTGTCGCCTTCTTTGACAATCCTGTCATTAACAATAGCCCATTTGCCTTCATCGCCGTAAACAATGCCGTTTAGTTTCGCAAAATCTTGCGATCTCATGGCCTTTAGAATAGTTTTTTGTTCCATGTTATTAAGCGCTGACTGCATCGCGGAAACAGACTTATCAGATCCACCTGAAACATATTCCGCGCCTGTCCCGGACATATTTTTATATAAAATCAGAGACCCGAAAAGGGATGCTATGATAACAAGAGAGACAGTTACAATGACTGTCCATTTTCTATCGGAACTGGGATAGTTTTCCTTAAACGATGAAACAGCGCCTGTATTAATATTCTGATCCTTATGTTCAAATTCTTTGCCTGCCTTTTTTAAGGCATCATTAACAATACTCATCAAACACCCCCTCGATTTCTTTAGCGCATTTTTTTACCATATCAGAATCTATTGTTTTTTTATCTGCGGTATAGCCCGCCAGAAGCGATTTGTCGCACACCATATTTATCAACCTGGGTATTCCCCCTGAGAATTTAAATATTTCTTCAAGAGCGTCTTTCTGAAAGATCTCTCCGTTATTTGCGCCAGCCACCTGCAGCCTGTGTAATATGTAACAGGCTACTTCATGCCTTGACAGAGGGGAAATGTGGTATCTGATGGCTATCCTCTGGCGCAGCTGCTTCAGCTCCCTGGAAGCAAGTTTTTCCCTTAATTCAGGCTGCCCTACCAGAATAATCTGCAGTAATTTTTCTTTTTCCGTCTCAAGATTTGACAAAAGCCTTACCTGCTCCAAAAGCAATGGCTTTAAATTCTGGGCCTCGTCAATGATAAGCACCGCATTATTCCTGTGCTCCAGCTGCTCAAGCAGAAACTTATTAAGCTCGTTGAGCATAGTTATCTTGTTTTTTGCTTTTACCTGTACGCCGAAATCCTCTACAATAGCCTGCAGAAGCTGGGTCTCAGAGAGATCCCCGTTTAATATAAAAGCTGTTTTTGTATGGTTATCCAGTTGATTCAGCAGGGCCTTGCATACAGTGGTTTTTCCAGCGCCTATCTCTCCTGTAATCTCCAGGAATCCCATGCGCTCTTGAATCCCATATTGCATGTGGCATATAGCTTCTTTGTGTTTTTTGCTCAGATAGAGAAAATTAGGATCGGCAGTGACGTTGAAAGGCTTTTCTTTTAAGTTGTAGAAGTCTATGTACATATCACTGGAATTATAACACTATCAGGGCTTTAATAAAAGTAAAATTTTACTGTTATGTTGATAGCCAGCTCAGGCAGGCCTACGAAAAGACGCTCGGTTGCCCCAGCGAGGCAACCTTCGCTCCGCGCCGATTCTCGCCCTTCGTCGCTTCACTCCTCAGGGCCAGGTCGATACTGAGCAAAGCGTCTGGGCTCACCTTGCGGTAGCTGGGGTCTGAGGCGCATTTGAGAGGTTTCGGCATCATAGATTGTTTAGAATATAAGCGCGTAAGGGATTACGGCGAAGTTTTTTATACTGTCAAGACTACCTTCAGTATAAAAAACGAGCCATAAACCGTAGCGGCCGGCGAAACACTCTCTGCGCCGAACGGCCCCAGCCTGGAGGCAGGGCACCGTGCCCGCTCGAAAAAGCGATGCTTTTCTTTAGGCCTGCCTGAGCTGGCAAGCGCCTAAAAGTATTACAAATTTTATCTTTTATAATTTCCTTGAAATGCGCGGCTGTTTGTTCTATAATAGTTAAAAATAATAAGGAGGGTACTATGTGGGGCGGAATAAACAGAAGAAAGTTTCCAAGGGCCAGTTATCCGTGTGTTTTGTCTGTAAAGAGAAAAGACCATCCGGATAGTATATCAACGCAGACTGAAAACATAGGCTTAGGAGGCATATGCGTTATATTGCCGAAAGATCTTGGCATATTTGCTCCTGTAGAGATACGCCTGGATTTATTGGACAGCCAGCCTAATATAGAATGCGACGGCACAGTGGCGTGGGTCATAGCCAGTAAAGAAGATAGAAAGAAGGAATCTTTTGACACAGGCCTGGAGTTTACTAATCTGAAAAGAAAAGACGCCGTAAGAATAAATTCTATAGTGGAAAAGATTGCGGAAACGCAATAACCTATTGACAAATAAAGATTTACGTGATAAAATTATGCTGTGGAAGAGGAAAAAAGAATCGCCCCAAGAGTACTGTTCGATTCAGCTGTCCGCTATCGCCAGAAAGGGTTTCAGAGCTACAGTGATACGGTAGGCAGAGATATAAGCAATAGCGGTATAGGTTTTATTTCCAACGAATTCATCCCGAAAAATTCTAAACTTGTATTTGAATTGCACCCTCCATGGCACGTAGAGCCAATCCAGGCAGTAGCAGAAGTTGTATGGGTCTCAAGCCAGCCTTATTCTGAAAGGTTTAAAATAGGCGCAAAGTTTTTAGACCCTATAATGGCCTCCTGATCATTATCCAATCCTCGGTATCTTGACAAAGCTTATATTACAGGGTATACTTTCTATCACTTATGGCTGAAACTAAAAATAAGCAAAACATGAATAAGGTATTTGCCTTATTAAAGATCCTGGATAAAGATAAGAGATACGATCCGGAAGCGTATTCTTTTATCATGGCAGGCTTGAGCTATACTATGAAGAAGCTCGAGAGAAAAGGCCATGTAACAGGGCAGGAGCTTTCTGACGGCGTAAAAGACTATTGCCTTGAGCAATTTGGTCCGATGGCCAGGCTTGTGCTTGAGAAATGGGGCATCAAATCAACCAATGATTTCGGCGAAATAGTTTTCAACTTGATAGATTCCGGATTATTAGGCAAAACAGACCAGGACCGCAAGGAAGACTTCCACAATAGGTACGACTTCAGAGAAGCCTTTGACAAAGGCTGCAAATACTCGCTTCATTGATTCTCCCCCTAACCTCTATACATTCGCGGCCAAAAATCTGCGGCCTTTAGGCCACAGATAGGCAATGGCCGCTCAGTATTCCGCCCAAGGAACCCTGGGCTTAAGCCTGGGTGGCTCCATTTTCAAACAACTATAAAAACGACAATGTTGATTTGTGAAAAGGTGAAAATTCTTCTTGTATTTTTTATTGTTTTGTATTAAAATACGCTTGTGATGATAAAAAATATTCTGGTTTTATATTTTTTCTGCGCGATTCTCTCCGGAACAGCTTTTTCCCAGGACGAAATAGAAATTGATTCGCAGATAATGAGCATAAACCCTGATAAGGAATATATAATAATCGAGGCTGGGGAAAAAGACGGCGTTGAGATAGGCGACGGCCTTATCATACACAGGGGTGCTGAAAAATTAGCAGAGGCCCAGATAGTCGAAGTCAGGGATAATGTGGCTGCTGCGGAAATCTTAAACTTCGAAAAAGAACAAAAGAAAGAAGTTGTAGAGCAGGTTATAGAAAAAGATAAGGAAATCAAAGAAGGCGACAATATCCTTATTGTCAAAAAAGCAAAAAAATATCGGACAGCAAAAGAAGGCAGGGCTTACCAAGAGCCGAAAAAATCCAAATGGAAAACCATCTTAGGGTCTGCTAGCCAAGCCAGGTCAGCAGTGCCTGTAGAAACCGTAACTTCAGGATACGCCGCTTCCGGATACGGATACACAACTGATACTACAAGCGATACCCTGGATCCTGAAAAAATCATGGTTTCCCAGGAATCAAGCATCGTAAGGGCTGAGATAGGCATGGATTCAAGCGCTGTATTTTCTTACGCATTGATGGTGTTGAGAGAAAACGGGTATTCTGTTATTTTTTCGAACAGGGCAACAGGCAATATCTTAGCCACAAGGCCTATAGAGCTTACTCTTATGAAAGAACTCTGGGCTGACTCTACCGCATCAATTGAGCATAAAATAGTCACATCCCTTGAAATAAAAGATAAAAACGGAAACGCTGAATTAAACGTAATCTCTTTTAAAGAGCACACCCAAAAAAGAAAACAGGTTAAGTTTCCTATTGTAAAGGACTCTAAGTATTACGGGTTTTTAGTGGAGCTTGCTTCAAAAATAAAAGAGCGTGCGGAACGTTGAAGGATAAAAGATTAAACCGATCTTTGTTAAGAATATATAATTTGCTCTATGCCAGGTTCGGTCCGAGGCATTGGTGGCCGGGCGATACAAAAATTGAAATAATACTAGGCGCCATACTTACGCAAAATACCGCATGGGCCAATGTAGAAAAAGCCATCAAAAATATAAAAAGAGCAAAGATTCTGAGCGTAAGCAGGCTATCCGGCATTTCTGAGAAAAAACTCGCAAGGCTCATAAGGCCTTCCGGGTATTACAATATAAAAGCTAACCGGATAAAGAATTTTTTGAGATTTCTGAACACGCGCTATGGCGGCTCTGTTGATAAAATGTTCGGGTCTCGTCTTTATAAATTAAGAGAAGAGCTCCTGGCAGTCAAGGGCATAGGCCGGGAAACAGCGGACAGTATTCTCTTATATGCCGGAAATAAGCCTGTGTTTGTGGTAGATGCTTATACAAAAAGGGTATTTTCAAGGCATGGATTTATAAATGAGGATGCGGATTACGAAGAAGCGCAATCCTTATTTATGGATAATCTCGGGAAAGATAAGG
Source organism: Candidatus Omnitrophota bacterium (assembly GCA_018824725.1). Lineage (GTDB taxonomy): Bacteria > Omnitrophota > Gorgyraeia > Gorgyraeales > Gorgyraeaceae > UBA10183. The sequence goes on along the minus strand of JAHJGB010000019.1, from coordinate 4,908 downwards.
GATTATTCAACGAGTTTCACGCTTTAATAGTTGAGTTGGGAAAGTCTGTATGCAAGTCTAAAAAACCATTGTGCAGCATGTGCCCTATACGAAGAATACGGAGGAAATAAAATGCCGGAAGAAGCAAAGAAACAGGATGAAGCAAAGAAAGCGCCGGAAGCATTAGAAAAGCCTACAAATTGCATGAAGTGCAATAAAAGGTTGAAAAGAAAATCAAGGTATTATAAAAATAACGGTTATTATTGTTCCAAAGGCTGCTGGCAGCAGGCTGTTAAAGCTGCGGCTGCAAAGAAAGAAAAAAAAGCATAAGTTATGATTGAGCGCCGCAAAAATATAAGGGCAAGGAAAAACATACCTGTCAAGCTCGCAGATTCTGTTTTTGATATTATAACAGAAACTGTTGATATCAGCTCATCGGGCGCTTATTGCAGGGTCACCAGAAATCTTCCGCCCATGTCAAAGATAGAGGTTGTGCTTTTGATCCCGGGTAAAGATTCCGAGAGCCCTACAAGAAAAATAAAATGTAAAGGCGTGGTGGTCAGGACAGAACCTGTCATAGTAAGGGATTCTGACAAGGCTCATTACAATATAGCCATATTTTTCACAGATATATCGAAAAAAGACCAGAAAATAGCAGAGGAGTATGTAGCTTCCGGCAGCATGGACCCGGCGGAAATACAGATAAACCAGTGATTTATAGGTGTAAATGGGCAACGCTAAAAAGCCAAAGGCAGTAAAACTTATAATAGGAATGCTGGCAAGAAATAAAAAACTCTTCGAAAAAACCGAAGAGTTTTTTATTGAAGAGTTCGGCCTTATAGATTACCAAAGCCCCGTTATTTCTTTTAAATACACTTCTTACTATAAAAAAGAAATGGGTAGGCCCCTCAAAAGAAAATTTATCTCGTTCAAAAAACTTATTTCTCCCGAAAAAATCGCAAAAATAAAACTTCTCACCAATCTGATTGAAAAAAAGCTCAGCATAAGCAATAAGCGGCAGGTGAATATCGACCCGGGCTATATCTCTGATGCAAAACTAATCCTTGCCACTACAAAGGATTATTTTCACAGGATATATCTCAGCCAGGGCATCTACGCAGAGGTTACGCTTAAGTGGCGCAAACATAGTTTTGAGCCGTTTGAGTGGACATACCCCGATTATAGAAGCAAGGAATACCTATGCATCTTAAATAAAATAAGAAACAACCTTATGAAAAATCATGCAGGATAAAGCAAAACAGTACTCTATAATAAAACACAGAATAGCAATAATAAATATTTTTTTGATGCCGTTATTATTGTGGATATTTTTAATACTGGGCATCCCTGCTTATTTTAAAGATGCAGCGCTTTTTGTTTCCGGCAACAATTATGCGGGCCTAGTTATATTTTATGCGCTTATGGGCGCTCTTTATTATGCAATAAGCCTGCCGTTGGAATTTTATTCCGGATTCATGCTGGAACACAAATTTTCCCTTTCCAACCAGTCATTGAAAGACTGGGTAATAAGGGGGGCTAAGAAAAATATCGCGGCCTTTATAATAAGCACGCCTTTAGTCATGTCATTGTACGCCTTTTTAAAGATATCGCCTCTAGGCTGGTGGCTGTGGACAGCTATTTTATGGTTTTTTGTTTCAATTATACTCGCAAAATTTGCCCCTGTAATAATAGTTCCTCTTTTTTATAAATATTCCCCTATAAAAGACGCTGATTTGGCGCAAAAGCTCAGCCGGCTCGTATCCGGGTTTGGCTTTAAGACAAGCGGCGTATATGAACTGAATATAAGCAAAGACACAAAAAAAGCCAATGCAGCGCTGCTGGGACTTGGAAAGCAGAAGAGGATAGTGCTCTGCGATACGCTTCTTTCAAATTTCAGCCACCCAGAAATTGAGGCAGTAATGGCTCATGAACTCGGACATCATAAACTGAACCACATGTGGAAACTTATAATATCAGGAGGGATTTTTACTTTTATAACATTTTTTTTCGCAAACATCGTATTCTTAAAGCTGCATAATTTTTTTGGCTATAAGATGATCTGGGGTTATGAATCAATAGTGCTGATCTATTTTACCACGACGATTCTGAGCATACCGCTGATACCCCTAGTAAACGCTTTTTCAAGACGACTGGAAAAAGAAGCTGACGAATTCGCCCTGAGAGCCACAGGCGATGTCAACGCGTTTATATCAACCATGAAAAGGCTCGGAGAACAAAACCTGGCAGATGTGAATCCCGGCAGATTTTACGAAATCATGCTTTATGACCATCCACCCATATCTAGGAGGATAGCTCTTGCAGAAACCTTCAAAACCAGCTCCAAAAATAACCCCGAGTAAGGTTTATCTAAAAAGGCTTCAAGATTGGTCCGGCGACCAGAAGATAAGCGAAACTGTTTTGTCTGCGTGGCAACACATGGAACCAATGCTTGATTTTATCGGCAAAAACAGCTTCACTGCCATAAAACTGACGTTTGGGGAAGAGGGCACATCAGGATACGTTAAACCGGCATGGCTGGCTGGCCTTTTAAATTCTTTAAGACAAAAGACAGAAAATGCTTTTATAGTTGAAACCAATACGCTTTACAGGGAAAAAAGGTCAAATGCAGTAGGGCATCTTCATGTAGCCGAAAGCCACGGCTACAGTCTGGATAAAACAGGTATTCCTGTAATTATAGCTGACGGCTTGCACGGCAGGGATGGGCAAAATATATCAATACGCGGGGACCATTTTGAAAATGTCAAGATAGCAAGAGGCATATGCGAAAGCGATAACATGATCTGCATATCTCATGTAACAGGCCATATGCAGTCAGGTTTCGCGGGAGCCATTAAAAACCTCGGCATGGGCTGCGCTTCCCGCCAGGGAAAACTTTTGCAGCATTCAGGCACCTTGCCCGAGATAACCGTTGAAAAATGTATAGGCTGCGGGGCGTGTATGAGCGTGTGCCCTGCGAATGCAATAGGCATAAAAAAGAAAAAAGCCATACTTGTAAGGGAAAGGTGCATCGGTTGCGGGGAATGCACTGTAGCATGTAGGACAGGCGCTATTGATATAAAATATGACGAAAATGTTGTAAAATTCCAGGAAAAAATGGTAGAATATGCTTTAGGCGTAAAAAAGGCCCTGAGCTCTAAAATAGTGTATTTAAACTTTTTAGAGAACGTGACAAAAAACTGCGACTGTATGTCAAAAAATGAAGCCTCTGTTGTGCCTGATATAGGTATAATATGCAGCATAGATCCCGTGGCAGCGGATAAGGCTTCAATGGACCTGATAGGGATAGATAAATTTAAGGAGCTTTTTCCTGAAATAGACGCACTTACGCAGATAAGGCATGCTGAAAAGGTAAAACTGGGAACTAGCCAGTACGAAATATCGGAGATCTGAAAATGTACCTGATATACACCGTTATCCTTCTGATTTTAATTTTAGTGCTGATTATTACTCTGGCAGAAGAAATAAGAGCCAGGCGGGGGATAACGCACGGCATTGCAAATAAATACTGGGTGCTGAGAGAGAAAAGGAGATTCGTAAGGTTTCAAGAGGACATGAAAATAAGATACAGCCGCATCGATTCCGGTCACAGCCAGGATAATGCCAAGATGCGCAATATCTCCAGAAAAGGCCTGTGTATCTCTACTTATGAAAAGCTTAAAGAAAAAGACAATCTGGAAATAGAAATAGAAGTGCCTGGTTTTTCAAAACCGATAAAATTAACCGGCTGCGTTATGTGGGTAAAAGAATTGCGCTCCCCGGATGACCACGGCAGAAGGATGTTTTATACAGGCATGAGGTTTGGAAAAATAACCCCTGAAACAGAGGCCATATTAATAACGCATCTTAATATCCTTAAAAGGCCCTGATGATAACTCTGGAAGAATTTAAAAAGCTCAATATAAGAATCGCAAAAATAAAAGATGTGATTGATCACCCTAATGCTGACAGGCTGTATATCGTACGCCTGGCAATAGGGGAGGAAGAGAGGGATGTTGTAGCCGGTATAAAAAAGGGATATAATAAAGAAGAGCTTTTAGGTAAATTAGTAGCTGTGATAGAAAATATGGAGCCGGCTGTAATAAGAGGGGTGGAGAGTAAGGGCATGATACTCGCAACCCAGGACGGAGAAACATTAGCTGTTCTTTCACCTGATAAGCCCGTTGCTCCGGGAAGCATCATTAAATGATTATCGGCTTAACCGGCGCAAATGCCTCTGGCAAGGGCGAGGCAGCCAGCTATTTAAAATCAAAGGGTTTTGAATATTATTCGCTCTCTGATATCTTAAGAGAAGAGGCCGGGCGCAGAAAAATAGAGCCATTGCGCGAAAACCTGATAAAGCTGGGCAACGAATTGAGAATGGAAAAAGGCGCTTCGGTGCTGGCAGATTTTACTGTAAAAAAGATTAAAGATAAAAAAGACTGCGTAGTTGATTCCATAAGGAATCCTTTTGAAATAAAAGCCTTGAAGAAATTAAAAGGCTTTACGCTGATAGGTATAGAGGCTCCGATAGTAATCAGGTTCAAGCGGACCATGGAGAGAAAAAGGCCTGGTGACCCTGAAACAATAGAAGATTTTATAGAAAAAGAAAGAAAAGAAAACACACAAAGTTCCACGAACCAGCAGCTGGAAAATTGCCTGAAATCAGCCGATATCTTAATCGCAAACAACTCCCGCCTGGAGGATTTTCATAAAAAAATAGATGAAACGATCGCAAAAATTCAAAAGACCTGAATGGGATGAATATTTTTTAAAAATGTCATACCTCGTAGCTGAACGTTCCACATGCTTGAGGCATCATGTGGGCGCGGTCATCGTAAGAGACAAGAGAATACTTACCACCGGATATAATGGAGCTGCGAGAGGCGTAAAGGACTGCATGGAATTAGGCTGTTTGAGGGACGAAAAAGG
>JAHJGB010000144.1 GCA_018824725.1 Candidatus Omnitrophota bacterium | reverse complement strand
TTCTTTAACACACTCGAAGCGTGTGCCCTGCAAAATTGCCTGAGCTGACCTGTCTGCCGACAGGCAGGCAAGGAGGTCAGCGTCAATTTTGCCTGTCTGCCGACAGGCAGGCAGAAAGAGTTAGCCATGGAGGGCTAACTCAATCCGTACCTCTTTCCCCAACCGGGATGAGAGTATAGCACGGGATTTTGAGGTTTAAACAGTTGTGTGGTGTTGCTCGTTATTTACGTATTGCAGGACAGGGATGCGTTTGATTGGAATTCGGTAAAAGCGGATAAGCCGGAACAAATGTTTTTAAAGGAAAGATACCTGAAAGCGTTGTTGAAACGCGGCAATCGGACATGAAGAATCAGGGAAAGCTGATGCAAGATGCGAAATAGTCTGTATGCCGGCACAGGGAGTGTCAGGACATTCGGGAGGCGGGCATAATCTTACCAGATAACTGCGTATCCTGCTCTGGCTGATACTGAATCTTTTCCACAGCCGATATGCTGAAGATATGCTGAGTGTGAATTTGAGACTTATGAAAGCATTTGTTTTATTCGTTATATTTAAAAGGCCTGTCAGATATTGCCATAAACTATCTGCGGTTATAGAGAAATTTTTCAGCATATTTACAGCCAGCACACTGAAAGTCCGGCCGCAGCCAGGCTTGTGTTTTTTCCTGTTATTACAGAATATCCTCCTGCCCCGGATGATCTTTTTGTTAAAGGCATTTTCGTCGTAACCGTATAAATATCCGTGCATAATAAGAGTGCCAATTGATCTGCAGTGCGGACAGGGCATCTGCTTTAAATTGAAATAAAATTGCCGGAGATCCTCTTCTGATCTGTAATATCGCCTGGTTTTATGGCCCAAACCTTCTCCCATTTCAAAAATGGAAGATTATACCATATCAGGCTTTCTTTGCTGGGGGTTGGCGCGGGGTATGATAAATAATAAAACTGCGGGGTATAAGAGATTTCCACATTAGAACTGTACTGAAACAATTTGTTTTGGATTGTATTTTGGTAATATTCTGACTATAATACGATCAGAGCGGGGGAAAGGACACCCTGACAGCATCTTTGAAATCATATCCCAGGAGGATCAAGAGATCGATGTTATTGATATTTTTATGACACAAAAAGCAGTGAGCGAGATTGTTTCTGGGATTGACCGTTGCTCTAAGCTCATGACAGTACGGGCACTCGAAGCGGAAAAACCCTTCAATGAATTTAGAAAAAGGCGCCTTGTCAGCGAGTTGAGCGACGGTAAATGCCATGGGCAGATCGTTCCGTATAGAGCGCAGCATATTTGAAGAAAACATTGTGAAAACTCCTTTCAAAAGTCCGTGATATCGCATTCTTTTCTCCAGTGCGGCTGAATAAGCACGCGATTGACAATATCGATATCAATAGTCTTCTGAGAGTTTCTGACAGCTTCGAGCATCGAGGACAGACATAAGTTGCGGGTTTTCCTTAAGACGCCGTCACAAGAGCGGATAATAAGCTCAAGGGCTGCTTCAGAGAAGGTATTATGCCCAAGTCTTATACGGTCAAGCTCGGACAGGATAAATGCCTGCATGGCATCAGGGTTGAGCCTTCTTGTAATAGCGGAATAAGTGACCCTGGTTTTAATATCCTGATTGACAGTAAGGGCCAGATTACTTAAAAGAGACGGCTGACCAATCAGGATGATATTATGATTTTTTGGAAAATCTTCAAACATGAGTCTCAGTCTGCGAAGCGTAGTCATCTCCATGAGATGCGCGTCGTCAATAATGGTAATAAGGGTTTTGCCGAGCCGGTTCAGATTAACAGCCTCTTCAATGAGCCGTTTCTCGCATCTGAAATGCGTCCCCTCAAAATCAATATTAAACGCCTCGCAGAGTATTTTAATAGTATTAGTATACGTATGAAGCGTCCTTGCCACAGTCACCACCACCTGCTGTTTGGAGCAGGATTCTTTGAGGAATTCCTTGATAACAGTTTTACCCGTACCAGGTATGCCGAGTACCATGGATAACCCTCCCTGCTGGCAGTGGACCTTCAGAGTATCATATATCTCCTCCTGATGGGGCAGGAGCTGTATATTGCGGCTGGAAAAAGGATTTTCAGAAATACCGTAAAAAGAGCGTATCATTTTGCCTCCTCTCTTCTCAAAAGGCCGTTGGCAATCGCATTAAGCGGTTTAGCCTTACCCATGCGCTGGCCCTTATAATAAATTACAACTGGATCGTATTTATTTCTATCATACCGGATAGAGATTTCCTTATCCCTGAGATCAACCGGGGTTTCAAAGCGGATGTTTTTAAAGCTGAAGGTATTGTCTTTTTTTACCTTGCGGGTAGTTTCAGCATAAAACAGCTCATCATTGGTATCAGAAGGCGGCAGAAAGCGTATGCGTTTAAGATCAAGGCCGAACCGGTCAATAGGCTTCATGCCGATAGCCGAATGCATGGATGCATTGTACTCATCTTCAACCCATGAGATAAACTGGCGGTTTAAGGCTTCAAGGGAGGACAGGTCAAGCTTTCTTGACAGGAA
>JAHJGB010000143.1 GCA_018824725.1 Candidatus Omnitrophota bacterium | reverse complement strand
TACTCCAAAACTCTTCCAACCACCATCTACCACAAGTACCCTTCTTGTTTTTTTAACTGATTCAACAATGGTTTTCTCATCTAATGGTTTAATTGTTCTTAAATCTAAAACCTCTGTATCTATACAATCACGGGCAAGTAATTCAGCTGCCCTTATTGCCTCTAATGTCATATAGGAAGACGCTATGATTGTCACATCTTTACCTTCTCTTGATTTCTTTGCTTCTCCGATAGGCACTGTATATGCCTCTTCCGGCACAAAGCCTTTTATTCCGTGAAGCCATCTATGCTCAATAAAAATAACCGGGTTATTATCTCTTACGGCAGATATTAGAAGGCCTTTGGCATCATGCGGCGTGGCAGGCATTACAACCTTTAAACCCGGTATATGCGCAAACAATGCCTGCAAACTTTGCGAATGTTGAGGACCCTGTCCCCATCCCCGGCCTACTAATAAACGAATTACCATGGGAACTTTCATATTTCCGCCAAACATATAATGCCATTTTGCGGCGTTGTTTATTATCTGATCTAAAGATAAGAGCATAAAGTCAACGCGTTGATGAGTTAGGATAGGCCGCATGCCGACTAAAGCAGAACCAATGGCTATACCTGTCATCCCGTTTTCAGCTACCGGCATATCCAGAACTCTTTTGCTGCCGAATTTTTTCTCAAGGCCAAGGGTTGTCCCGAATACTCCCTTTGGATCAGTAACGCCTAAACCCATTATATAAACCGATGGATCGCGCTCCATGCATTGTTCTGTTGCCTCAAGGATCGCCTGCACAAAATTGATTTGTCTATTCATAAAAAATTAAGAATTAATTTGCATACGCGTCCGAAAGCGTTTCTCTGCTTTCAGGATAAGGGCTGTTTTTTGCAAAACTAACCGCGTCATTAATTTCTACCTGAATATCCTGTTTAAAATCATCTATCTCCGAAAGGTTAAGGATGCCGTTTTTGATCATCTTTTTTTCAAATAAACCAACGGGGCACCTTTTCTTCCATTTCAGGAAATCTTTTTCGGTCCTATACCCTAAATCATTATCAAAATTAGGGCCGCAGTGTTCTCTCCAGCGATATGTTTCAAACTCAAGATAATAAGGCCCTTTTCCCTTTCGTATATTTGTCACTGCTTTCTTTGCCAACTCATATACCTCAATCACATTATTTCCATCGCCTTTATCTCCTTTTATGCCGAGTGAATTTACCAAAGATAAATTATCCCTTTCTTTAGGCTGGCGGACGGATAAAGGAGAATAAACTGAGAAAAAATTATTCTCACAAATAAAAAGTACCGGTAATTTCTTTAAAGCAGCGAAATTAAGGCTTTCAAAAAATACGCCCTCTTCTGTCGCGGCATCGCCAAAAAAAACAGCCGCTATATTGCTTTCTCCCTTCATTTTAGCGCCAAATGCGGCTCCTGTAGCTATGGGTATAATCCCTGCGACGATGGGAGTCGTACCTAATATACCCGCAGATAAATCAACCAAGTGCATCGAACCACCCTTGCCCTTAGAACATCCAGTTGCCTTACCGTATACTTCCGCTAACATCTGCTTTAAATCGCCGCCTTTAGCCAGATAATGTCCGTGGGAACGGTGACCGCTTAAAAGATAGTCTTTCTTTAATAGGTTTGCGCAAACCCCTGCGGCAATTGCCTCCTGCCCAATACATAAATGAACAGGGCAACGCATCTCTTGTTCCGGATAAAGCTCGGCGATTTTCTCCTCTACCATCCGAACCCGCAGCATATGATAATACAATGAAAGGGATATTTTTTTATTTATTTTCATGGTTTATTACAGCTTAAGATTCTTCATTGTCCTGATGTTATAACAATTATCTTCGTCTTTAAGCTTCCCAGATTTAAACTGCCCGATAATTTCTTTTATGGCATCGTCAACGCAATATTCCGGTTTAAAACCTGTGTCTAATAGTTTGCGGGAACAAAGCCTGTACGAACGCGGGTCGTTAGATTCGCTAATAATAATTTTGGCAGGGATATGCCCTGCCACCTTATTGGCTATATCAATGATAGAGATATTTTCGAAACCTGCATTATAAACGCCGGAAAGCTTAGTGCCATTTTTAAGAAAATGCAGGTACACCCTTATCATATCTTTAAGATGGATATTCGGCCTGGTCTGATTGCCGCCTAATACAGTAATTTTACCATTGACTAAAGCCTGCATGGTAAGCATGTTTACCGAGAGATCCAGGCGCATTCTTGGGGAATAACCGCACACGGTAGCCGGACGTACGATTTGAGAGCATATATTATCCTGATAACTCATAAGCACTCTTTCGCTTATCATTTTAGTCTTGTTGTAATCCGATATGGGAACAAGGGAAAGCTCTTCAGTCACATCCGGCTCATCCTTCAAACCATAAACGCTGCCGGAACTTGCAAAAATAAACTGCTTTACTTTATGCTGTACAGCCCGCTCAACTAAACGCATAGTTGATAAAACATTTACTTCCCATGCCACCTTAGAATTCAACTCGCCGCAAGGATCATTTGCGACATTCGCTAAATGGATAATGGCATCTATGTTATCCATGGGAATTTTTTCAGGATTACGAATGTCCTCTTTGATAACTAATAAGTTCTTATGTTTAGAAAGATAATTGCCAAACCACATGATATCTACAACTGTAACCACATGCCCTTCATCTAAAAGAATTTGAGTAAGCGCAGTACCAATATAACCGCATCCGCCTAATAAAAGTATATTCATCTGTTTCCTTTCGATAAACTAAAAACTCAATAAACTCATCCCGCCTTTAACAAATTTATTCTTATTGATAGATTCAGAATTACCTACAATACGCACAGCCTGCGCTCCTGCAAGCTGCCCCATAAAAGTAGCGATATCAATTGGTAATTTTTTTACTGCGGCGAGAGAAGCCAGCGAAGAAAATGCATCACCTGCGCCGATAGTATCAATTATTGATGTTTCAAAAGGCACGCAGACACACTCCGGCTCATCTGCTTTAATGCCAATAGTATCTATCGCGCCTCGAGTAAGCCAACCATAGCGCGCGCCAAGTTTATTATGCAGTTTTACAAGCTCCTCGCCAAGCTGCATGTCCCGCTTTCCGCAAGCTAAAGTAAGTTCCATCTCATCAAGAGAAAATGAATCTGCGCGATAATATTGCCTATCAATCAGATTAAACCCATGATTATTACTATTAGTCTGACAGTTTAAAGCAAGAAAACCGGATTTCTCTTGCACAAGTCTTCGTATAGATTCCGTGTATAAACCATGGCCAAAATCCATCACCATCACTAAATCGTAATCTTTTATACAAGCGCCTATCCGATCGCGGACACTTTTTTGGATCTCGTTTCCGGGATGCCTTTCTCCTATTATATTTACCGAGAATAGTTTAGACAGTTCTTTGCCTTCGTTAATCGGCTCTACAAAACGCTGTTTTATAATAGTAGTGAAATCCTTATGGCGTATCACCCCGTCTTCTTTGCAGCTGACATATTTAAGCAAAACCCCGTCAACCCAGGGCTCCCGGCCCACCAAGCTGATAAGTTTAATATGCGGGGTAAATTGCTTGATGTGGCGGAAGACAGCCAGGGCGCCTCCGGCCTGCATATCTTGCTTAATGAGCCTTGCTGAAATAATACGATTCTTGGATGTTAAGCCCTGCACCTTAACAGTGGAATAATAATCAAAAATAATATCTCCGATAACCAAAACTTTTATATCCTTAAATCCCTCCACCATTTTTCTAAATTCATTGGGCGAGTACTTTTTTGCCAAGTTTTTACAAAAATCTTTTACTTTCTGCGGATGAACTTCGAAATGCTTATTTAATAACCTCGTGGAACTAAAAACAACCGAGCCTACATAACATACCTTGCCCCCTAATTTTTCGACAGTCTTGATATCATCATAAATATTACCGCTTACATCAATTTCCGGATTTTCATATTCTTTGCCTTTACAGTATATATGCGGACGGACCTGCTTGATAGCCTCTGTTGCCGCAGGGAAAGGAACGACTACCACATAATCAACGCATTGCAAGGCCGCTAAAGACTTTACCCTAAGCGCATCATTAAAATACGGCCTTCCCGGACCTTTGTTAACATATTTTTCTCCGGTAATGGTTATAACCAAAACATCGCCAAGGGCTTTGGCTTCCTCAAAATGAACTATGTGCCCGGGATGTATCAGGTCAAACGTCCCATGACATTGAACGATCTTTTTACCTTTTTTCCTTAATTTTTCAAAAACACTCCTGGCTTCGGTGAAGCTAAGTATTTTTTTTGAGGTTGGCATTTTTCACTCCTATGCTGATTGAATCATTCTTTATGGATATAATCGAACGGCTGAGATTTCAATGCTTCCAAATTGTCAGAAACCCAAGCTATGGTTTCCTGTATACCTTCTTCTAATCCTATACGGTCCCTCCATCCCAGTTCCTGGCGTAATTTAGCGCTGTCTAAAAGATACGCCGCATCTTTACCGGGCCGCTCATCGACAATTTCCGCAACATCTTCAAAACCCACATTCATCATCCTGCAAATCATCTCAACTAATTGTCGAATCGATATATGCATATCGGTTGAAATGTGGAAACAATCCCCTAAAGCTGCTTTTCGGGCAATTTTAAGAGTAGCGTCCGCTACGTCTTTAATGTGGATAAATGAGCGCACCGAATGCCCC
>JAHJGB010000142.1 GCA_018824725.1 Candidatus Omnitrophota bacterium | reverse complement strand
GGTGGATTCGGGACAGGGCCTATGAAAGAAATTGTCGCTGAAATAAATAACCTGGAGCTTGATATAAGGGATAAGATGCAATTAATCGCGATCTGCGGCAAGAATGAATTATTATTTCATGAACTAAGCAAGATGGCTCAGGGCCTGGGGATAAGGTTAAAGGCATTCGGCTACATGAATAATGTGGATGAATTTATGGAGGTAAGCGATATAATAGTTACTAAGCCGGGCGGACTCACCATCTCAGAGGCGCTTTCAAAGACATTACCCATGATCATAGTCCAGCCCATCCTGGGCCAGGAGACAAGGAACTGTAAGATTCTTACAGGCTATGGAACAGCGGTAAAGGCAAGAAATACACAAGAGGTTTGCGGTTATATAGAAGAGTTTGCAATATCTCCGGAGAAAATGATCGGCACCCGGACCAGGATAAAGCTTCTCCGGTACCCGGACGCCGCTAAAAACATCGCCAATTTCATTATGATGGGAGTCGGGCTCCCATCATAGACACATGTCATTGATGGGAGCCCGACTCCCATCAATGACCGGACTCCCATAGTCTCTAAAATAGCATTATGGACCTAATAAAAATTGCCGGTAAGATTGCGGATGAGTCAGGGGTACAGGCGTATATTGTGGGTGGGCCTGTGAGGGATAAACTGTTAGGTATTGAAAATTTCGACTTGGACTTTGTGGTGGAAGCAGATGGGATCAAGTTTGCAGAAACCTTAAATAAGGAATTAAAGGGAAAATTGACAACATACAAGGCATTCGGCACAGCAACCATTGATCTTAAAGGAAAAAGAATAGATATTGTTACGGCGCGCAAAGAAACTTACAAGCGCCCGGCAGCATATCCTACTGTAAAGCCGGGCAAAATAAAGGATGATTTATTCAGAAGGGATTTTACGATAAATGCTATGGCGATCGCGGTAAATAAAAAAGGCCTGGGCAAGTTGGTTGATTTTTATAACGGCCAAAAAGACCTGAAAAAAGGCCTGATAAGGGTGTTGCATGATAAAAGTTTTATGGATGACCCTACCAGGATCTTCAGGGCAGTGAGGTTTTCTGTGAGATTTGGTTTTAAAATAGAGCCGCATACGAAAAAACTTATGAAAGAGGCGGTGCTGGACGGACTTCTGGGCGAGGTGAATGCGGGCAGAATCAGGAAAGAGATTGAGTTATTCTTAAAAGAAAAAAATCCGAAGAAGTGTTTGGATGTATTTGGTAAGCTGGTTTAAACCTGTCCCGCTGCGTCGGCGGTACGTTGTCCCGCCGACGCAGCGGGACAGGTAAGGGAGAGACAATGGGCATACGATCAGAGCGGGTCGAAGGCCAATTAAAAAAAGAAATTTCAAAAATACTGCAGGAAGACCTTAAGGATCCGCGCATAGGCTTTGTGACTATCACTAGAATCGACCTCACCGGCGACCTGAGATACGCTAGGGTTTATTTCAGCATCATGGGAGATGATGCGGCTAAAGAGGAAGGCTTAAAAGGCATTAAAAGCGCCATAGGCTTCATAAGAAAACTCATAGCGGAAAGAATGGATCTCAGGTATGTGCCTGAACTTTATTTTAAGTTAGACAATTCACTGGAATACAGCATAAATCTGGAAAAGACATTTGAAAGGATAAAAAATGAGCGCAAGGAGAGTCAAGGCGGCGATAAAGAAGTTTAATAAATTTCTTATAACAAGCCATATAAATCCCGAGGCTGACGCAATAGGCAGCCAGGTGGCAATGGCATTTTTGCTTAGGAAATTAGGGAAAGTTGCTGTGATGCTGGACGATAGCCCTGTGCCTAGCCTGCTGCAATTTATAAAAGGCACCGAGGGGATATCAAAGGAAATGCCGCATGATTTTAATTATCAGGCAGTGATTATCCTGGATTCCCCGGATCTCACGAGAATAGGGCGGGTCAATGAGTACATCAAAAAAGACGCAGTAATAATAAATATCGACCACCACATCTCAAATATAAATTTCGGCAAATTCAACTGGATAGAACCAGAATTTTCAAGTGCAGGAGAAATGGTTTACGACTTATTCAAGGCGTTTAAGGTGAAGATAGATTTGGACGATGCAAGCGCTTTATACGCCGCGATTATGACTGATACAGGCTCTTTCAGGTATTCTAACACGTCTTCAAAGACCCACAGGATAGCCGCAGAATTGATAGATATAGGCGTCCAGCCGTACGAGATGCATACAAAGATTTACGAAACGAGCAGTATTCAGGACACAAATCTTCTCGGCGAATCGCTCCAGACAATGAAACTTACTGAGGACGGAAAAATCGCTTGGCTCTGGGTCACAAAAGAGATGCTTAAAAAGACAAAGGCGTCTCTGGAAGGCACGGAAGGCATTATAAACTTTGCGCGGTCGGTAGACGGGGTAGAGATAGCGATCCTATTCAGGGAAACCGGCACAGAGGACAGGGTAAAGGTGAGTTTTCGCTCCAAGGGAAAAGTGGATGTGAATAAGTTAGCTGCCGCGTTTAACGGCGGAGGGCATCCTACTGCAAGTGGCTGCACTGTATTCGGTAAAATTGAAGAAGTGGAAAAGAAGGTCCTGGAAAAAGCCGGGGAAATGCTAAAGTAATGGACGGAATTTTAGTTGTAAATAAGCCCTCAGGAATCACATCCCACGATGTTGTAAATTTTATCAGGCGGAAATTCAATATAAAGCGCGTAGGCCATGCAGGTACCCTGGACCCATTGGCAACAGGGGTCCTTGTGATGCTTTTGGGCAAGGCCACCAAATTATCAAACACCTTTATTAACGACGATAAAGAATATATCGCAAAACTTTATTTCGGCAAAAGTACAGATACCCAGGATAGCCAGGGCAAGGTGGTAGAAGAAAAAAATATTGAGCCTCTTGATATAGAGAATATCAGGAAAGCGCTGGAAAATTTCAAAGGCGAAATAGAACAGATCCCGCCGATGGTATCTGCGATAAAACACAAAGGCAAAAAACTTTATCAGCTCGCCAGATCCGGCAAGACCGTGGTTAGGGAGCCGCGTAAGATAAGGATCAACGAAATAGAAATACTGGATTTTAAATTCCCGGAACTCGCATTCAGAATTAAATGCTCCAAGGGCACTTACGTAAGAACCTTATGCGAAGATATAGGCAGGTCGCTTGGCGTGCCGAGCCATATGTCTGGCCTGGTAAGGAGCGCGTCAGGGGATTTTTTATTGGAAAACTCGAAGAACATGGAAGATGTGCATGAAAAAGATATCATATCCTACAGCAGTTACGATAGGCATATTTGACGGCGTCCATAAAGGCCATCAGAAAATTTTACAAAAAGTCCTTTATGAAGCCTGGAAAAACCGCCTGAAAAGCGTAGTGGTTACATTTGACCCCCATCCTGTCAAAGTCCTCCAGCATGGCGCGCAAATCCCGCTTTTAATATCCCTGGATCACAGGATCAGATTGATAAAAAAAATGGGCATGGATTATTGCCTTGTGAAAAAATTCACAAAAGAATTTTCAAAGCTTTGCCCGGAAGAATTTATCAAAGATATCCTGGCGGATAAATTAAATCTTAAAGTCCTCGTAACAGGCGAGAATTTTTTATTCGGGTTCAAAGAAAAAGGCTGCTCAAAGCTCCTCAAAAAGTTAAGCAGGATTTACAATTTTAAATATTGCAGTATCCCGCCTCTTAAGATAGAAGGAGAGTATGTTTCCAGCACCAGAATCCGTAAGTTAATTGAAAAAGGCAGGCTGGAACTTGCCGAAAAATTACTTGGCAGGCCAGTGACTATTTTAGGAACAGTTGTAAAAGGAAAGTCTCTCGGAAGAGAATTAGGATTTCCTACAGCAAATATTGATCCGCACCACGAGTCAATTCCTCCGGCCGGGGTTTACAGCGTTGACGTGGCGATGGGCAAAAAGATTTATCGCGGGGCATTGAATATAAGCTTACATAAAATAGTAGAAGTTTATATACTTAATTTTAATAAAGATATCTATGGAAGAGATATAGAAGTTATATTTAAGCAAAAAATAAGAAACGAGAAGAAGTTCAAAACCCTCGAAGCGCTCCAGCGCCAAATCTCTCTCGACATCCAACAAGCAAATGATGGGAGCCCGACTCCCATCATTCCCATCATTCACCTCAACCTGCTGTAGTTACTAATAATAATATACCCCGTATATAGTATTATCCCAAAAAAGTCTAAAAATTTACTTGACACTAAACCCTGATTAAGGTAAACTTTGCTTAACAAGTGGTGCAAAGTGGTGTAAAGTGGAGAAAGGCCATGTTCTACGGAGAGTTCAAACATACGCTGGACAGGAAGCAAAGAATTATTATCCCCGCCAAATTCAGGGAGGCGCTAAAGGAGCATTATGTCGAGCGCTTTTTTATTACCCGCGGCCTGGACAAATGCCTTTTTATGTTTGCCGAAGACGAATGGAAGGTTCAGGAGCAAAAGTTCAAATCAATGTCATTTACAAAAGCCGAATCCAGAAAATTCAATAGGCTTTATTTTTCAGGCGCCTGCGATATGATCCCTGACAAGCAGGGCCGCATACTGATACCAAACTATCTCAGGGATTACGCGGAAATCAGAAGGGAGGTGTATATTATCGGCGTTTCAAATCGCATCGAAATATGGAGCGATAAACTTTGGGAAGAGTATTACTCAAAGTCTAAAGACACATTCGAGGATGTAGCCGAGAAACTTATTGAAGGTGAATAAAGGAGGTTTTATGTTACGCAATCATAATTCTGATAATATTGTGAAGTGCAAAGTTTGTGAAACAAATTTTTTTGATATTCCGGTTGAGTGTGTACGTAAGATCAGGTCTTTGAATATAGACCCGAAATGCCTGGCGGCGAACGAGGAGATTTATAGGATATTAAGAAGCCCTAATGGAAAAAAGCTATTCGCATAATCCGGTATTATCGAGTGAGGTAATTGATTTTTTAAATCCTGCGCCGGGCCAAACAATAGTAGACGCCACCATAGGCGGCGCAGGGCATAGCGAGCAAATCCTCCAAAGAATCATACCCGGCGGCATGTTGATAGGGATCGACAGAGACGAAGAAACATTGAGATTGGCATCTGAAAGGCTCAGGCCTTTCGAGGGATCATTCAAATTGATAAACAAAAATTTTAAGTATCTAAAAGAAATACTTAAAGACTTAGGAGTTAATAAAGCAAATGGAATTATATTTGATTTGGGCATATCTAGTATCCAGATGGAGGCGTGGCAAAGAGGGTTCAGCATAAAAAATGACGGGCCTCTGGATATGCGTATGGACCGCAGCCAGACCCTGACAGCAAAGGACCTGATTAACCGCCTCAGGGAAACTGAGCTATCTGACATTATAAGAGATTTCGGAGAAGAGAGGTTTCACAGAAGGATAGCGAAAAGAATTGTTGAAGAAAGAAGACATAAGGAAATTTCGACAACAGCTGAATTAAGCGACGTAATTTTACGCAGCCTTCCTTATAGCCATAATAAATACAAAATACACCCTGCTACCAGGACTTTCCAGGCCATCCGCATAAAGGTCAACGACGAATTAGGCTCAATCCAGGAGGCTCTTAACGCCCTGCCGGAAACTCTGGAAAAAGGCGGCAGGTGTTGCATCATATCATTTCATTCGCTGGAAGACAGAATAGCAAAAAATACTTTCAAAGAGTTTAAGGCCCGGGGCCTTTTTAATATTCTTACTAAAAAACCTGTCGCGGCAAAGGAAGTTGAGGTCATTTCAAATCCGCGTTCAAGAAGCGCCAAGCTTCGAGCTGTAGAAAGGATGTAGGATGGATAAAAACCCGAATAACCACTGCCCTAAAATTCTTGCAGCCATACTTACGGTGACTTTTGTGGCAGTCATGTATGTGAACCAGCAGGCCCTTGTATACCAGATGGGCCTCAAAGTAAAACAGAACAACGATGTTTACACAAAGCTGGTTGACCACAACAAAATTCTGGTATATAATGTTCTAAATTTGAGGTCACCTGTCACTCTTGAGAGAAAACTCTTAGCAAAGGAAGTAGAGTTATCCATGCCTTCCAAATGGCAGGTGGTAAAGATTGATCATTCCCCTAAAAAGATTGTTTTAAAAGGTAAAAATTTAGCAAATATCGCACACGACAAATGAAGCTTCTCGGGCTATCCCTCGACTTAGCTCGGGATGGTTAGTGGATGGTGAGCGCAGTCGAACCAAAGCCCGAGGTTTCTTGTAGCGAAATACTGAGCGGCTTCTGATTATCCTCGCTCTTCAGGGCGAGGTTTTCAGGCCGCGAATGTATAAAAAATAGGTAAGAATTGTGTATAAAGGAACTCCTTCTCGCATAAGGAAAGTTCTGTACGCTCTAATCATGGCGTTTGGGCTTCTTTGTGTCAGACTCGTTTTTGTCCAGCTGGGCGCCGCTAAACCCCTTTCAGATATTGCCTCAAGCCAATACAGGCTCGTAGTATCGCTTCTTCCCAAGCGGGGCGTAATTTACGACCGCAATCTCAAAGAACTGGCCATAACCATAAACCTAAGCTCAATATTCGCGGAACCGTTCAAGGTCAAGGATAAAGGCCTTGCCAGCGAGAAACTTGCGAATGTTCTGGGCATCAGCCGGGATGAAATATATAAGAAACTCAGCCAGAAAAAGGGATTTGCCTGGCTGGCGCGCAAAGTTTCTCCGGATACTGCCAGAGCTGTCCGAGCCCTCAATATTAAAGGTATAGATTTTATAAAAGAACCTCAGCGCGCCTATCCCAATGGCGTTCTGGCTAGCCACATACTGGGCTTCACAGACATGGATAATAACGGCATTGAAGGCTTGGAGCTGAGATTTGATAAATTTTTAAAAGGCGTTATCGGCTATAGGTATTCGATAAGAGACGCAAAACAGCGCGAAGTCCCTGGGTATGAATACAAGGAAATATTGCCCATAGACGGGGATAATATGGTCCTTACCATAGACAGCCTGATCCAGTCATTGGCTGAAACCGAACTGGAAAAAGGATATGAAAAATATCATGCCAAGGGCGCATGCATCATAGTAATGGACCCTTACACAGGCGATATCCTGGCGCTTAGCAATAGGCCTAGCTTTGACCCTAATAATGCCAAGGTGTCTCCGCCTGACTTCAGGAGAAACAGGGTTGTGTGCGATTTTTTCGAGCCTGGCTCGAGTTTTAAAATAATAGCTGCCTCCAGCCTTCTGGAGGAAAAGGCAGTGAAGCCTAGCGATAAATTTTTCTGCGAAAATGGGAAATACAGGTGGTGCGGCCATACATATCATGATCATACGCCTCATGGCTGGATGGAATTCAGGGATGTAATTAAATTTTCTTCGAATATAGGCACGATGAAGGCTGCTCAAAGGCTCGGCAAAGACAGGCTTTATAAATATATCAAAAAATTCGGATTCGGGGCGAAGACAGGCATAGAGCTTCCTGGCGAGGTAAATGGCATCACTACTCATCCCAGCACCTGGTCAAAACTTTCTTTGTGCAGCATTTCAATGGGTCAGGAAGTGACTGTGACAGCTATTCAGCTTGCCTGCGCAATGTCAGCCCTGGCGAATGGCGGAAATCTCGTAAAGCCCAGAATTGTCGAGAGGATTCAGGACAGGACAGGACAGGTAATACAAAAATTTGAATCAAAGAAGCCCCATAGGGTGATTTCAGAGGAAACCGCAAAAGAAATGAGGGATATTTTAAGAAGCGTTGTTGATAGCGGCACAGCAAAACTTGCTGAGGTGGAGGGATATTTCCCGGCAGGCAAAACAGGAACTGCGCAGAAAGTGGAGCCTAGCGGCACATATTCGCACAGTAAGTTTACAGCCTCGTTTATAGGTTTTGTGCCGTACGATGACCCGAAATTTGTTATAGCTGTGATAATGGACGAGCCCAGGCCGTTTTATTACGGAGGAGTAGTCTGCGCTCCTGTATTTAAAAAAGTGGCAACTCAGATCATGAGTTATTACAAAATTGATCCTAAGCTGGAATCTTATCGAAGCCCGACTCCCGCAGGGAGTCGGGCTTCGATAGGAGCTCCAATAGAAGTGTCGAAGAAGAAAAATGAAGCTAAAAAAGATTATAGATAATTTAGACGGGGTAGTTAAGGTGGAAGGCAAGACAAACCTTGAGATTACTGGCATTGCCTGCGATTCTAAGGCAGTCAAGCCCGGTTATTTATTTGTTGCCTTAAAAGGATCCAGGGTAAACGGCGCGGATTTTATTGATGATGCTATAGGCCGCGGCGCCTGCGCGATTATACTGGATAGCAGGGATAAAGGCATATTTAAACGAGGCGATACCTTTATATATGCAAAAGACGCGAGGCTTGGCCTTAGCCAGACTTCTCAAGCCTTTTTCGGAGATTTATCAGCCAAGATGCGGCTTATAGGTATCACAGGCACCAACGGCAAAACCACTATTACGTACCTCATGGAAAGTATATTTCAGTCAAAAGGCGAACTTGCAGGCGTTATCGGCACTGTGAATTACAGGTTTGGCAGGCGCCTGATACCTGCTGTAAATACCACGCCTAGTTCGCTGGAGCTTTATTCTCTTTTATCAGGCATGCATAAGGAAAAGATCAAAAATTGCATAATGGAGATTTCTTCGCATTCCCTGGAGCAGGCTAGGGTGGAGACCTTGCAGTTTGACGCAGCAGTATTTACAAATCTTACCAGAGAGCACCTGGATTTTCATAAAAATATGGATGAATATCTTAACGCAAAGCTGAAATTATTCTCTAAGATAAAAAAAGGCGGAGCCGTGGTCATTAATATAGACGACCCGGCATCGGAAAAAATTATTCAGGAGGTCAAGGCTAGAGGTAAGGCAAAAATAATTACTTACGCTATTGACCGCGAGGCAGATATCAGGGCAGAAGATATAAAACTTTCCTGCAATGGCCTGAAATTTAAACTTTGCAAAATTGACATTGAGTCATCTCTTATCGGCCGCCATAACATTTATAATATACTGGCAGCTGCAGGCGCAGGACTTAGCTTGGGTATGAGCCTGGCAGATATTAAAAAAGGCGTTGAGGCGCTGAAAGGCCTGCCCGGGAGACTAGAGAGCGTTGGTTGCGGCCAGAGATTTTCAATTTACGTTGATTATGCCCACACTGAAGACGGGCTTATGAATGTGCTTAAATCCCTGCGCGAATTAAAACCAGCGAGGCTCATTACAGTATTCGGCTGCGGCGGAAACCGCGACAGGTCCAAAAGGCCTGCCATGGGAAAAATATCCACGGAACTTTCAGATATTGTTTTTATCACAAGCGATAATCCCAGGACTGAGGAGCCCAAGGATATAATAAATGAAATCACCAAAGGCATAAACCCTGCGAAAAATAATTATATAATAGAACCCGACAGATTTCATGCCATTAAAAAGGCTGTGCTGGAAGCAGGGAGCGGGGATATTGTGCTGGTGGCAGGCAAAGGCCATGAGACATACCAGATATTCAAAGACACTACTATTCCGTTTGACGACAGGGAAGTTGTAAAACGTATTTTAAAGGAGGCAGGGTTATGTTTACAGTCAAAGATATCTTAACTGCGGTAAAAGGAAAGCTTCTGTCAGGCTACCCGGATGAGATTTTAACGGGCTTATCCACTGACACGCGCAAGATAAAAAAAGGCGAGCTTTTCCTGGCTATAAAAGGTGAAAAGTTCGACGGCCATAGCTTTATCCTTGACGCTGTTGCCAAGGGCGCCGGAGGCGTTTTAGTGCAGGAAGGAGGCATTACAAACGCAAATTTCAAACTGCCGGACGTATCCTTTATATCAGTCAGCGACAGCATAAAAGCGCTCGGGGATATTGGGAATTTTCACAGGTCCAGGTTCTCCATCCCTGTGATAGGCATCACAGGTTCAAACGGCAAAACCACCACCAAAGAGATGGTGTCAGCCATATTGAGCAAAAAATTCAATGTGCTTAAAAATTTTGGCACAGAAAATAATAATATCGGAGTGCCGCTTACTTTGATGCGTTTAACGAGCGAGCATGGTATTGCGGTGCTTGAGATGGGCGCGAATCATCTAGGCGAGATAAAGCGGCTTTCAGAGATAGCCAGGCCTACTATAGCGATAATCACGAATGTAGGGCCTTCGCACCTGGAATATTTAGAAGACCTGGACACGGTCTTTAAAGCCAAAGCAGAGATATTGAAACACATGGACCAGAGCGCTAAACTTATTTTAAATGCAGACGACGAATATCTGAGGAAAATGGAGCCCACCCGGGCTAAGGCCCGGGGTTCCTGTGGGCGGAATACTGAGAGGCCTGAACATATCCGCGGCATAAAGGCCGCGGTTTTAGGCCGCGAATGTATAAAGACAAGCCTGAAGGTCACCTGGTTCGGTTTTGACAAAGAGGCTGATTTTTACGCCGATAAAATAAACCTGGAACCGGACGGTATAAGTTTCAGGCTTAACGGAAAATGGGATATATCGCTCGGAGTCCTGGGCAGGCATAATATTTACAACGCCCTGGCCGCGATAGCCTGCGCCTGGGAATTTGGCATATCTATAGAAGACATAAAGGATGCGCTCAAAGAATTCAAGGTGCCCAATATGAGAATGGAGGTCAAGAGATTCGGGGATATAAAAATAATCAATGATACCTATAATGCCAATCCCCAGTCTATGAAACAGGCCATAGAGGCATTGAGGGACATGGTAACAGACGGCAGGAAAATACTTATAGCCGGAGACATGCTTGAGCTGGGCACTTTTTCAGGCAGGTTTCATCATCTGGTCGGTAAGCAGGCAGCTGAGTCAGGCTTTGATCTGATAGTGGCTGTGGGAAAACTTGCGGAGTATATTTCAGCAGGCGCGCAGGAAGCCGGCATGAGCGAGAGGAAAATAAAACTTTGCGCGGCTACTAAAGAAGCGCGCGAAAAAGTCGCTACCTTGATTAAAAAAGGCGATACTATCCTGGTCAAAGGCTCCCGCGCAATGAGGATGGAAGAAATCGTGGGCGACCTCGAGGCCCAATTCAAAACAACTTGAAAGGAATTTTTTAAATGCTATATTATTTACTTTATCCGCTCAGGGAATATTTTACGATTTTCAATGTTTTTAAGTACATCACTTTCAGGGCAGCGTTTGCCAGCATCACTGCGTTTTTAATTACAGTTATATTTGCGCCTCCTATAATAAGGAAACTCCAGGAGCTTAAGATAGGAGAAAGCGTGCGGCAGAAAGAATGCCCGGGCCTTTACGACCTCCATAAAAATAAGCAGGGCACTCCGACCATGGGAGGTATATTGATTTTAATAGGCGTATTCGCGTCTACGCTTCTTTGGGCAGAGCTTAATAATATGTATCTGCTACTTGCAATGTTTGTTACTTTGTACTTGGGGCTTCTGGGATTCGTGGATGATTATAAAAAACTTATGTACGCTAAGACCAAAAAAGGCTCAAGGGGCCTGAATAAAAGGACAAAACTTTTCTTCCAGGGCCTGATAGGCCTGGCAGTGGCGCTATTTTTATATTGGAATCCTGATAATACAAGGGCTATAGAATTCCCATTTTTCAAAAATCTCGTGATAGACCTGGGGATATTCTATATACCTTTTGTGATCCTGGTTATTTCCGCTTGCTCGAACGCTGTCAATATTACAGACGGGCTGGACGGACTGGCAATAGGGGCGATAATAATGACGGCAGTAACTTATACGGGCATGAGTTATGTGACGGGCCATGTGAAGTTTGCGGAATACTTGGGCATTTATTATTTGCCTGAGGCCGCGGAGCTGACTGTTTTTTGCGCGGCAATAATAGGCGCTGGCCTTGGATTTTTGTGGTATAACTCATACCCGGCTTCGATATTCATGGGGGATACGGGTGCCCTTGCGCTCGGCGGCGCGCTGGGCACAATAGCTGTTTTTATAAAAAAGGAAATGCTTCTGGTTCTCGTGGGCGGGATATTCGTGGTGGAGGCATTGTCGGTTTTACTGCAGATAATTTCTCTCAGGACTACGGGTAAAAGGATATTTAAAATCGCGCCGCTCCATCACCATTTTGAAAAATGCGGCTGGCCTGAGTCTAAGGTTACGATAAGATTCTGGATTATCGCAATAATACTGGTTTTTCTGAGCTTCTCTACATTGAAACTGCGTTAGAATACTATGGGAGCCCGACTCCCGTAGGGAGTCGGGCTCCCCTGAAGGGGCGGGGCGTATGAGTAAGGTAGTGGTAGTCGGATTGGCAAAGAGCGGGATAGAGGCGGCGAGGCTTCTCGCCAGCCGCAAAGATACTGTCTTTATTACAGAGCTTAAAGACGATGCAGCTAGCCGCAAATCCGCAAGCTTACTGGTAAAAGAAGGCGCGGTTAAGCCGCAGAATATCGAACTTGGCTGCCACACGGATAAATTTATTAAAAAGGCTGATTTAATGGTGGTAAGCCCAGGCGTAAGACGGGATGCTAGCCTGATTAAACTGGCTGAGGCTCGAAAAATTCCTGTAATAAGCGAGCTTGAATTAGCTTATACAATGTGCCCTGCGCCTATAGTGGCTGTAACAGGCACAAGCGGTAAAACCACTACTGCGACTCTCATCAGCCAGATGCTTAAAGCAGCTGGATTTGACGCGATTGTATGCGGCAATATCGGCAACCCTTTCTCAGGCGAGATAAAAAAGATAAAAAAAGATTCCATAGTTGTTCTGGAGGCAAGCTCTTTCCAATTGGAATTGATTGATAAATTCAAACCCAGGGTAAGCATCATATTAAATATCTCTGATAACCATCTGGACAGGCACAAGGATATGAATGAGTACATTACTGCTAAATGCAGGATTTTCCTGAACCAGGGAAGAGGAGATACGCTTTTATTAAATAGAAATGACGAACTTTTAAGAGAGATTGCCGGCGCTGTAAAAGGCCCGCATGTGAAATTTTTCAATGAATATAAAGATTTCGGGCCGAGGCATAAAATATTGAATGAGGATTTTCTCGCGAGCCTTTCAGCGGCTTCTATCATGGGAGCAGATGAGGCAAAGATGCTTGAGGTCTTGAAAAATTTTAAAGGCATAGAGCACAGGCTGGAACATGTGGCAAATATAAGCGGAGTGGATTTTGTAAATGACTCAAAGGCAACGAATATTTCAAGCGTGGAGTGGGCGCTGAAATCTCTCGAAGAGAATATCGTCCTCATCGTGGGCGGGAAATACAAAGGCGGGGACTTTGGATTGTTAAAACCTCTCGTAAAAAAAAAGGTGGACTGTATAATTTCAATAGGAGAGGCCAGGCCTCAGATTAAAAACGGATTGGACGGAGTGAAGCCTATATTTGAGGCTAGATCTTTCAGCGAGGCTGTGGCTGAGGGATTTAAAAGGGCCAGGAAAGGCGGCAGGGTTTTACTTTCTCCCGGGTGTTCGAGTTTCGATATGTTTAAAAACTACGAAGAGCGCGGAAAAATTTTCAAGGAACTTGTAGATGAAATTAGAAAATCTAAATAGAGACAGCCAGCATCTTCTGATAATCGCCGCAATTTTAGTATGCGTAGGAATAGTGATGATATATTCCGCTTCCAGCTGTTTTGCGTACGAACAATATAATGACAGCGCCTATTATTTAAAAAGGCACCTCATACACTGCCTCTTCGGGCTTTTTATAGCCGGGATTTTTCTGAAAAATGGTTATAAAAATTTAAAGAAATATGCCAAGGTTTTTCTGGCAATTTCAATCATAGGGCTTGTACTGGCGCTTCTTCCTGGTATAGGCCGCGAGGCAGGCGGGGCAAAGAGATGGGTAAAACTTGGTTTTATCGGGTTTCAGCCGTCAGAGTTTGCCGGATTTTTCCTCATAGTCTACGTAGCTGACATCCTGGACAGGAAACAGCTTGTAATAAGAAGTTTTATGCAGGGTTTCATGCCGCCTTTAATGGTCCTCGGATTTTCGGTTTTACTGATACTTTTACAGCCTGATCTGGGCAGCTCGGTCTGCATCCTGACAGTAGGCATTATCATGATGTTTGTCTCAGGCGTGAATATGGCGTATTTTCTGCCTTTTCTGGTGCCTGTTATTACGGTTTTTTATTTTTTGATATTTAAGGTTGTATACAGACTGCGGCGCATAGCGAGTTATCTTGACCCGTGGAGCGATACCCAGGGTGCTGGTTTTCAGATAATCCAATCTTTTTTAGCGCTCGGCTCAGGCGGTATTCTGGGGCTTGGATTAGGATGTTCGAAACAAAAACTTTTTTATCTGCCCCAGGCGCATACGGATTTTATATTTTCAATAATAGGCGAAGAGATGGGGCTTATCGGGACTTTATCGGTTGTTGCGCTGTTTGCAACATTTGTGTGGATTGGCATACAGATTTCAATAAAGGCAAAGGATTTATTCGGAAGGTTTCTGGCGCTCGGGATAACCACTAGTATCGGCCTAAAGGCGGTTATAAACATAGCTGTCTCAACAGGCGCGATACCGACTAAGGGTCTGCCTTTGCCTTTTATCAGTTATGGCGGCACGGCGTTGATATTCAACATCATCGCCGTTGCCATACTAATAAAAATCTCCAACAACTAGGGAGCCCGACTCCCTGTGGGAGTCGGGCTCCCATAGCTCTCGAAGAACATAAGATAGGTGATATATGAAAGTGTTGATAGCTGCGGGCGGGACTGGCGGGCATATATTGCCGGCAATGACCCTGGCCAGGGAAATCAAGACAAGGAACGCAGGACGGGTATTGTTTGTAATATCCTCCAGGAAGCAGGACAGGGATATTATTTCCGGAAAAGGCATAGATTTTACAGTTTTACCCATAACATCGTTTCAATCTAAAAATATCTTTGCTATACTGGGTTTTATAGTAAGGCTTTTTGCAGGGACAATAGCTTCTATAGCGTTACTTTTAAAGTTCAAGCCAGACGCTGTAGTGGGCTTCGGCGGGTATGTCTCAGGCCCCATAGTTTTACTGGCAAGCCTTGCGGGAATAAAGACAATCATACACGAGCAGAATGTCTATCCCGGCAAAGCAAACAGGATCCTGGCGAAATTTGTGAATAAAATCGCGATAAGTTTCCCGGAAGCCAGAGATTATCTGAAAGGCTTTGAATCAAAGATTGTTTTTTCCGGAAATCCCTTGAGAGAAGGCCTGAAAAGGGATGAAAGAGCCGGGCCTCAGGAAGGTTTCAGCGTGCTTATAATAGGCGGCAGCCAGGGCGCGCATAAATTAAATACGATTATACCTCAGGCAATAGGCCTGATGCAGAATAACCAAAGAAACAGCCTGAATATTATCCATATTGCCGGGAAAAACGAAAAAGAGGAAGTGGAAAAATCTTACGGAAAAATCCAGATAAAAAACAGGGTATTTTCCTTTACAGAACATATGGCAAGGCTTTATAATGAATGCGATTTTGTAATTTCAAGAGCCGGCGCAATGACAGTTTCTGAATTATCGGCGCTGGGTATACCCGCGATACTGGTGCCTTATCCGTACGCCGGGGGCCATCAAAGGCTGAACGCAATGGCCCTGGAAAAAATCGGCTTGAGCATAATATTAGAAGAGAAAAATTTAACCACGCTTGTAATGCGCGATGCAATATTAAAATTAATGGACAGGAATGTTTTGAGCAATATGTCAGCCGGGGGAAAATTTATTGAAAAGCCCGACGCTTGTAAAATTCTAATAAAGGAGCTTTGTAAATGATAAGCGGAAAGACCGTGCATTTTATAGGAATAGGCGGCATAGGCATGAGCGGCCTGGCAGAGGTGTTTCATTGTTACGGGTATTCGGTGCAGGGTTCTGATTTAAGGGACTCAAGGTCCACTGACATGCTTGAAAAGATGGGCGTTACCATAAAAATAGGCCACCGTGCTGAAAATATCGAAGGCGCTGATTTCGTCATATATTCTTCGTGTATAAAAGAGACTAACCCTGAATACATGGCCGCGAAACTTAAAAACCTGCCGATATTAAAACGCATGGAGGCCCTTGCCAAGCTCATGCAGGATAAAAAGGCCATAGCTATTTCAGGCGCGCACGGGAAGACCACCACGACGTCGCTCATCTCTATTTTATTGATCAATGCCGGGCTTGACCCGACGGTATTTATAGGCGCTGATGTGCATTTTTTAAAAGGCAACGCAAGATACGGCCAGAGCGATATTATGGTTACAGAGGCTGACGAATCAGACGGCTCGTTTATATTGCTTAACCCGTTATATTCTGTCAGCACAAATATAGACAGGGAACATATGGATTACTACGGCACCATGGAGAATGTCCTGAGCGCCTATAAACAGTTTATCAGCAATACAAAAGACGAGGGCTGCGCTTTTATATGCGCAGAAGACGAGTACCTGAGAAATATAGCCAGCCAGTCAGGAAAAAGGATTTTGAAATACGGGGTTTCCGACGACGCGGATATAAAGGCGGAAAATATAAAATTAATGAACCTGAGCGGTTCTGAGTTTGAAGTAAAATATAAGGGTTCAAAGCTCGGTAAGATAAAACTTTCCATACCCGGGATTCATAATGTGGCAAATAGCCTCGCTGCAATAGGCGTGGCAATGGAACTGGGCCTGAGTTTTAATAAGATAAAAGATATTATAGGGGAATTTAAAGGCGCTGACAGGCGTTTCAGGATAACCCAGCTGGGTTCAGACATCCTTATTATAGACGATTACGCGCATCATCCTACAGAGATAAGGGCTACCTTGAGGGCAATGGAATCTTCCGGCAGGCGCGTAGTGGCTGTGTTCCAGCCGCACAGATTCTCCAGGACCAGGGACCTGAAAGACCAGTTTGGCAAATGCTTTGACCTGGTGGATCATCTGGTAGTGACAGATATATATTCCGCGGACGAGAAACCCATTGAAGGCGTGAGCGGTAAAGACGTATGCGACAGCGCCAAAAAGTGCGGCCATAAAGACGCGCATTTTATTTCAAAAAGTGATATAATAAAACATTTGATAGATGTGGTGAAACCTGGGGACGCGGTGTTTTTATTGGGGGCGGGGGATATCGGGGAACTGCCTTACAAGATTGCAAAGACCCTGGAAGAGCTTAATGCTCATGCATGATTGCCTCTGAATTTTGCCCCAGCCGTTTTGCTTCGCAAAGCGAAGCAGCAGGGGCAAAATTGGCTAAGGAATTTATGGTGTATGTTAAGATACAATGAATTATTGTCCCGTCATACAAGCTTTCGTATCGGAGGCCCTGCGTATTGCTGGGCTGAGCCTGGGAATCCAAAGGAAATTTTAGAGGCAATATCTTTAGCCAAGAGCAAAAATAAAAAATTCATCATAGCCGGAAAAGGCACAAACCTTCTGGCAAGGGATGAAGGTTTTGACGGAGTAATAATACATCTCGCAGGGGATTTTGAAAAAATAGAATTAAAGAGTGGAGATATAATAAAAGTAGGCGCAGGCCTTGGCCTGGCAAAATTGGTAAAATACGCTTTTGATAAAAGCCTTGGCGGATGCGAGTTTTTAGCCGGGATTCCCGGAGACCTCGGCGGCGCTATTTTTATGAATGCAGGCGCCAGGAGGCCGAAAGGTGAGCCAGGATTTATTGAAATAAAAGATATACTGCTGGATATAGAAGTCCTGGATTTAAAAGATAAGAAAATGGAGCCCACAGGGGGTTCCTGTGGGCGGAATACTGAGCGGCCCGAACATATCTGCGGCCTAAAGGCCGCCACGGTTTTAGGCCGCGAATGTATAAAAATTCTGGGTAAAAAAGAAATAGATTTTAGATACAGGTCTTCAGGTCTGGATGGAAAAATTATTTTAGGCGCAAGGCTCAGCCTTAAAAAAGACAAAAAAGAGGATATGCAGCTAAGGATAAGCGAGTTTAATAAAAAGCGTGAGTGGCTTACTAAAATAGGTTTTCCGAACGCAGGCAGCATATTTAAAAATCCCGGGGCTGATAAACCCGCAGGCATGCTCATAGAATCCTGCGGCTTAAAGGGTAAAAGAATAGGCGATGCAGAGATCTCCGGTGTTCACGCAAATGTTATAGTGAATCTTGGCAAAGCGGCTGCGAAAGATGTCCTGGGGCTGATAGATTTGGCGCGGACGAGCGTTAAGCAAAAATTCGGCATAGACTTAGAACTTGAATTAAAAATACTGTGAGACCTGTCCCGCTGCGTCGGCGGGATAAGTAGACTATGGGAGTCGGACTCCCATAGTCTACAGCTGTAATTTAATATATCCCGCCGACGCAGCGGGACAGGTAATGATTATGAAAAATAAACGTGTCGGTGTATTAATGGGCGGACCTTCTTCCGAAAGAGAGATTTCTATAAAATCAGGCAAGGCAGTCTGCATGGCGCTTAAGGCTAAAAAAATAGATTATGTGGCTGTGGAGCTCCAAGCAGGCTCTAATACAAACGGCTATAAAAAATCAGCAGCTGATTTGATAGCCAGTATGAAAATAGACGCGGCATTTGTCGCGCTTCACGGAGAATTCGGAGAAGATGGCACAGTGCAGGAGATCCTGGAACAAATGAATATACCTTACACAGGCAGCTCGTCTTCAGCATCCAGGGTGGCAATGAATAAAATCACTGCAAAAGAGATTTTAAAGTCTAAAAATATACTGGTTGCGAGGCATGAAATTCTTACCAGGAAAGATTTTGCCAAAGGCTGTGATCTAAGGCTGTATTTTAAAAATTTAGGATCCAGCCTTGTTATCAAGCCTTCAAACGGTGGTTCCAGCATAGGCTTGAATATAGCGAGCGATGAAAAAGGCCTGAAAGCTGCCATAGACGACGCGTTTAAATACGACGATAAATTGATAATAGAAGAATATATCCCGGGAAGGGAGATCACGGTCGGCATTATAGAGGACATGGCTTTGCCTATCGTGGAGATACTGCCAAAAAGAAAATTTTTCGACTACACTGCAAAATATGAAAAAGACCTGACTGAATATATCGTGCCTGCTGAAATAGAAAAATCCATTTATAAAAAGTGCCAGGATGCAGGGCTTGGTTCACACAAGGTCCTTTCAGCCAGGTCATTTTCGCGAGTTGATATTATATTGAATGAAAAAATAGGGCCTGTGGTATTAGAGATAAATACCATACCCGGCCTTACAGAAACAAGCCTTCTTCCCAAGGCAGCCAGGGCCATAGGCATAGAATTTGAAGACCTGTGCCTTAAAATTTTAAAATCAGCATCATGGTAAAAATAAAAAAACAAAAAGTTCATCCGCACAGAAAAAAAAGAGAATCGCAGCCCACAAAGAAGCGCAACTTCAAGAGCGTATTTAAGTTTATTTTTTGGACAATGCTAGTGGCATGTATCGGCGTAGGCATAGTGATGTTCCAATATATGTTCGTGGATTCAGATCTATTCAATGTGAAAGGCCTGGACGTCAAGTTTTATGACCAGAAAAACGTGCTGCATAGAGTAAATTTTAGCGACATAGAAGATAAAAATGTCATGGGCACCAATGTGTTCCTGGTGGACCTGAAGAGTTTTAAAGAAAGGATAGCCGCGGCGCATCCTGAATTACGAGATATTGTCGTAAGGCGCGCATTGCCCAATAGATTGATTGTTCAGGCAAGGCAGAGGGTTCCTGTGGCCGAAGTTTACGGAGACAAGCCGTATTTTATAGATAAAGACGGGGTTTTTCTGCCTTACGCGAAAGATTCCAGAGACGAGGAAATGATCCCTATTATTACAGGGATCAGGGCCAGCCCTTCCAAAGGAGGTTCTGCGCAGAAAGAAAAAATCGACAAGGCATTGTTTCTTATAAAGACCGCGTCATCGAACCAAAAACTTTCCAAATATAAAATAAAAAAGATAGATATGGCCGACAGCCGCAATATATCTTTTTTCTTTAACGCTGCGGACGCTGAAAAGGTGGAGATAAAAATAGGAGAGGGGGAATTTACCAAAAGGCTAGAGGTGCTTTCGACTGTGTTGGAACAGCTGGGCGGCGATATACAGAGAGTAAAATATATTGATCTGCGTTTTGAGGATCCGATTGTAGGGCCGAGATAGATAGTGTCATCAATTCCTTAACCAATTTTGCCCCTGCTGTTTTGCTTCGCAAAGCGAAGCAGCAGGGGCAAAATTCAGAGGTGTCTATGCATCGTGAGTCTGTTTGTGGGTTAGACATTGGCGCTTCGAATGTCCGGGCGTTAATAGGCAATGCTGAGGGTAATATATTAGGATTCGGCCAGGTGCCTACTAAAGGATTTTCCAAGAGCGTTGTTTCAAATCTCGGGTTGCTGTCAGACGCAATAGAAGCCAGCGTGATGAAAGCCGAAGAAATGGCAAAGGCCAGGGTGCGCAAGGTCATAACCAATGTTTCCGGAGTGCATATAAGGACGTTTCAAAGCCGCGGCTCTGTACATATCTCAGACAGGCCCAGTGAGATCACAAAAGACGATATAAAAAGGTGCATAGAATCAGCCAAGGTTATTGCCATGTCTCTGGACAGGGAGGCGGTGCATCTGGTGCCGGTCAGGTTTTTTATAGACGACAAAATGGAGATAAATGACCCGCTTGGCTTATTCGGCTCAAAGCTTGACGCGGACCTTAATATAATCACATCTCTTGTAACAGTTTTGCAGAATATTACAAAGGCGGTTAACCTGGCTGGCTATGAAGTGGATGAGCTGGTGGTATCAGGCGCAGGCACAGCTCAGGCTGTTTTTGAAGAAGAGGAGCTTATGGACGGGGCTGTGCTCATAGACGCCGGGAAAGAAATTACAGAGGCTGCCATGTTTTTAGACGGCAAGATCATGGATTCTTTTAATTTTCCGTTCGGCGGAGATGATCTGACCCAGATTTTACAGGATAACCTGAAGATATTTTTTGACGAAGCAGAAGAGATGAAGGTGAAATACGGGCTTGCCGCAAAAAACGAAATCACTAATCTTTTATTACCCAAGGTAGAGACTGTGCTGGAAGATATGCATAAAAAATTAGAATCGTTTCTTAAGAATAAAAAAAGCCTGCCGCGGGTAATCGTGGTGGGGGGAGTTGCCAGGATGGATGGCTTTATTGAAACCGTGGAAAAGGTTTTCAGGATGCCTGTGACTATGGGAAGCCTCAAGTCCGGAGGTAAGATCAGCGACATAACTTTTGCGTGCTCGCTCGGCCTGATGAAATATGGGGCTAAAAAAATAATTGCGGCAAGGTCCGGCTCAACCGCGCCAGAACCCATGGGTTTTGCCGGGAGACTAGCAACCAAAATAAAATCTATTATTTCGGAATACTTTTAAGAGGTAGAAAATGATAAGCATAATCGGCGCAGGCAATATGGGACGAGTAGTAGCTTCAGGCATTAAAGCCAAGGTCTTTTTCAGCGATAAGTTTAAACGCATTTCTGACAATGTCACTGCCGCGAAGTGTTCGAATATCATCATTCTCGCTGTCAAGCCGCAGAATATGGCAGAGGTTTTAAAGGAGATAAAGCCTTATGTAAAAAATAAGCTGATAATCTCTATCGCTGCAGGCGTGCCCACTCTTTCCATAGAAAAGGCTTTGGGTAAAGTGAGGGTGATCAGGGTAATGCCTAATATGCCCGCCATGGTGAAAAAAGGCATCTCTGCCATAACCCGCGGCAGGTTTGCCAGGCCTGGAGATTTGAAAACAGCTTTTGGGATTTTTGTCAATCTTGGCGAGGTTGTGGAGGTTAAAGAGAAAATGATGGACGCTGTCACTGCTGTCAGCGGCAGCGGCCCCGCGTATTATTTCCTGGTTACTTATTTACTGGCAAAATCAGGCGAGGCGCAGGGTTTGGAAAAAGGCCTTGCATTGAAATTGGCGAGGGCTGCATTTATAGGCGCTGCAGAGGTTGCAAGCCGCAATAAAAATTTATCCATGGAAGAATTTGTGAAAAAGGTTGCCTCCAAAGGCGGCACCACTGAGGCTGCCCTGAAGGCATTTAAGCAGGGAAAATTAGAACTAGTGATAAAAAAGGCTGTCAATGCCGCAGCCCATCGCTCCAAACAACTAGAAAAGAGGAGATGATATGCCGAAAGTAGGGATTATTGGCGGTAGCGGGTTGTATCAGATAGACGCGTTAAAAGATATTAAGGAAGTAGAAGTGGAGACGCCGTTCGGAGAACCGTCGGATAAGTTTATTATCGGCAATCTCGGCGGGGTAGAGGTGGCATTTCTTGCGCGGCACAAAAGAGGGCATACTATCCTGCCCACGGAGCTCAATTACAGGGCAAATATATACGCGATGAAAAAGCTGGGAGTCGAGCAATTAATATCGATTTCAGCGGTCGGGAGTTTTAAAAAGGAATTGAAGCCGCTGGATATAGTGCTCCCTGACCAGTTTGTGGATAAGACCAATCAGGCGCGCAAAACCACATTTTTCGGGCAGGGGATAGTCGCACACGTAAGCTTTTCAGAACCTGTGTGTGCGGATTTAAGAAAAATAATTTATGATACAGGCAAAAAACTCGGCATTACGATGCACGATAAAGGTACGTATCTGAATATGGAAGGCCCGGCATTTTCCACCAGGGCAGAATCGCTTTTACACAAAAGCTGGGGAATGGATATTATCGGCATGACCAATATGCCTGAGGCGAGGCTTGCAAAGGAAGCGGAAATGTGTTTTGCGACAATCGCGATTGTAACTGACTATGACTGCTGGCTCGAAGCGGAAGTGAATATTAAAATGGTGATAGGAAATTTGCTCAAAAATGTGGATACAGCGAAAAAGTTAATAAAGGAAGTAGTTCCGCAGCTGAAAAGCGATAGAAAATGCGCTTGCCGGGAAGCGCTTAAATACGCTATAGTCACTGACAAGAAGTTGATGCCGGAAAATACAAAAGCAAAACTGGACATAATTATAGGTAAATATCTTTTGTAGACTTTGTAGACTATGGGAGTCCGACTCCCATAGTCTACAGCTGTAATTTAATATATCCCGCCGACGCAGCGGGACAGATAGATCAAGCTATGGAATATAAAAATACTTTAAATCTGCCGAAAACTGATTTTCCGATGAAAGGCAATCTGCCTGACAAAGAACCCGGCATCCTTAAGAAATGGGAGGATGCGGATCTTTATCAAAAGATACGAGCAAAACAAAAAGGCGAGCCGAAGTATGTACTTCACGACGGCCCGCCTTACGCTAACGGGAATATCCATATAGGCCACGCGCTGAATAAAACCCTGAAGGACATCGTCATTAAATTCAAAACCATGCAAGGGTATGACGCGCCTTATGTGCCTGGATGGGATTGCCACGGCATGCCGATCGAGCACCAGCTTTTCAAGGAAATGAAAAAGACAAAGCACGACGTAGACCAGGTAAAATTCAGAAAATTGGCGCATGAGTTTGCCATGGAATACGTCGGGATCCAGAAGGCTGAATTCGAAAGGCTTGGGATTTTTGGCGACTGGGATAACCCATACCTGACACTGGAGCCGGAATACGAAAAGGCCGTAGTCGCGAGTTTTAATAAACTGGCAAAGGATGGCTATATTTACAGGGGCCTTAAACCGATAAACTGGTGCGCAAAGTGCGAAACAGCCCTGGCAGAGGCAGAGGTAGAATACGAAGATCGCATTTCTCCATCCATATATGTGAAATTTGACCTTTGTCCCGCCGACGCAGCGGGACCTTTGTCCCGCTGCGTCGGCGAGACAGGTCAGTTATCTTTTTT
>JAHJGB010000141.1 GCA_018824725.1 Candidatus Omnitrophota bacterium | reverse complement strand
TACCAGATATTCATTGACTAAGGGCGACGTAATTAGAAAAGAAAATGTTATACCCAGAGGCACCCCGGCTTTTAAGAAGCTTAGAAAAATCGGTATTGAGGAGCACGAGCAAAACGGCGTGACTGCGCCGAATAGCGACGCGAAAAAGTTGCCCCAGCCTTTGGTGCCGGAAATCCAGGATTTTATCTTCTGCTGGGAGATAAAACTCCTTAAGAACCCGATAGCCGCTATCAGTACATATAGAAGCAGGATAATTTTAACAGAGTCATAGATAAAGAAATTTACGCCGGACCCCAGTTTAGAGCCCTGGCCGAGTTTAAGAACAGAATATGTCAGCCAGTCGATTATCAGCTGCAGCACGAACCGCCTCCCTTATCCGAAGGTTTGCAGCATGGCCCGGATTTTGCTTTTTCCTCCATTTTCTTGTCTAATTTTTCAAACATTCTGGAGAAAAACCCTTTCTTTGTCTTTTTTTCTTCCACTTTATCTTTCATCTTTATCTCCTTTCGATTTTACAACAACCGCCCTCTATCCTAATCGCCTTGATGTTCACTAGTCCATCCGCTATCTTAGTATGAGCCGAAGATATAATCCTGGAAAATGTCGGCCGGGAAATCTTCATCTTTTTAGCCGCTTCTATCTGCTTTAATCCTCCAAGACACGCGAGGCGCACTGCCTCAAATTCATCGAGAGTAAGATACACGCTCTTTAGTTTGCTCAGCGGTCTGCATAAAGGCTTAAAGCATCTTTCCTCGGGTGCACATTTTACCCACCTCGTCTTCTTCGGCCTCAAACACCCCTCCTGATAGTTATGAACATACGTTCATAATTAATTTACCATATCTAATTTTATCTGTCAAGTTGTTACAAAAATAAAGGGGTGGTTCTGGCTTTAGCTCCAGAACCGTCCCCAAAAACATACACCTGCTTATTTTTCCTATTTCTTCCCTTCCCAGTGCTTTTCCGCTTCTTCTTCCATTACTTCAAGCCTATCGTAATAATCAGGAAACTCGTTAAGGTGGGCCAGCGCTATCTTACCTGTAATGATGCTGTCGTCATTCGTGACATTTGTTTTAGGGTCCCGCAGGCCATGTTCCAACTCCACATCCATGCCCCGCCTGAACTGTTCAACGTCAAACTTATCCCATTTTATTCCGAGTCCGTCTCCGATTTTTTTAGCCTCACTCTGCGTAAAATATTTCTTACCGCTCATTTTTTACCTCCCCGCCGACATCCTTTTGAGGAATGGGTATATTGACTCCTCCGCCCCCTGTTATATCCCCTATCTTACCGCTTCCTCCCACATTTATGCTGCTGCAGCCTGTTAAAACATACGCGCATAATAAAATAATTACAGCATTTTTACATTTTTTAAACATACTATTTTGCCTCCCTTTCCTTGAATACTTCAAGACATCCTTCTGAAGCATCTTCTTTTCCCTCAATAGCCTTGAAATATTCTTCTGCCTTCTTGTAATTTTCTGCTTCATATCAGGGCGTCGTTAGGGATATGTCCCTTTCTTTCCTTTCTTTCAATCCCGCCAAAAATACAACAGCAGACATAAGCCGATCCCTACCGCATACAGCCAGAAAGTGCTTGTTAAAAAATAGGGATACGCCATGAGGGCTATGCCGATTGAAAGCGGCTTGTAACTGCCTTCTTTTTTCCCGTAGACAAAAGCGACAAGGCCGATCCCGCTAAAAATAAAACCAGCGATAAGATTGGCAAAGGTAAACCCTGCGGCGCTAAGCATTTATTTATATCCGCCCTGCACCCGGTTATTCTATAGCGGGGGCTTTTCTCAAGTTTTTCTTTTCGGAATGTATTTTTTTATACCTGAGCATCTTTTCTTTGGCCCTGCGGGAACGCTTTCGTTTCTGGCGCCTTATCTTTTCTATTGCCTTCTGCGTTTCTGCTTTTTTACCCAGAACAAGCGATTCGATCTTACCAACAAGTATTCTCCTTGCAAGAAACCGGTTCAAGACTTGAGAGCGCTCTTCCTGACACTTTACCTCGATGCCTGTGGGCCTATGCTTGAGATAAACGCACGAAGATGTTTTGTTGACCTTCTGCCCGCCTTTTTTGCTTGAGCGTATGAATTTCTCCTCCAGGTCTATCTCTTTTATTCCCAGAGAATCCATCTTTATTTTTAAGGATTCTTCTTTATCCGGGTTTACACTGAAATTCATTCTAACTCCTGAATTCGATTTTCTCTAAATTATTATACACCCTTTTTTGTAAACGGCTAACGAAAATCTTTTAGGTATCTTTTGATATCTTCGTGGCTTCCGGCTAACACCATATACAGTGCACCATCTTCATCATTATTATTTGATCTTTTTTAGATGCCCCGTAAAATCTTTACCCGGCTTGAACTGCTTTCCCTTAGCCTTTTCAGAAGTTACTATAGCGTCGATAGCCTTTAGCTCTTCTGCGGTATAGCGCGGACTCACCTCTACCGGTGTCAATTTGATGAAATTGCCCACCACGTCGACCGCAAAAAGCTCGCGCGGCCTGAGATGCATCCTTTTCACTATCTCAGCCGGTATTGTAAGCTGATTCTTTGCCTTTAAAGTCGTGATTGTCCTATAATTACCTTCACTAATAAGTATATCAAGTTAGACTTTCTAACTAATCCCTTCTGTGGAGTTTTTCTACTATACAAGACACATCCCGAGGCGGTTTTCTTTCAAATATTTCTATTTTATTTTAAAACAGGAGCCGCCCAAAATAGCATAGCTATTATTTCAAGAAGCTAGATTAACAAAATGCAGGCAAGTGAAAGGATCCCGAGGACAAGTACAACCAGGCCCATGATACGCGTGTTCCTTATCTCCTTCTCCATGGATATGGGCTCTATCTTCCAGTTAAAGGGCCGGTAAAGAGCTATTTGTGTTTCTATGACCTTCTTAGGCTTCCAGGCGACTAGGCCGCCGAATGCGATCGCTATAACCACGATTGTAAGCTGCACGCAAAACCGGCAGATCACCACTCCGGAACAGGAGCATTTCGCAAATAAATTTAATATAGGACAGTTCATTTTATTTTAAAAGCGGGAATTTTAGAATTATTCTTTTCGCCTTCGGAAACCCGGCTGTTTTCTTTTGCCCGGCTTTCGGTTTTCTCTATGTTTTTGTTTATCAAAATGGCGTTCCGGGATAAAAACCTGCTCTCTGGGTTTATTATCGTAGTTTTCTTTATGCTGGGCCCTATCCTTACGCTTTGCAAAACACTCCTTGCAATACACCGGACGGTCTGCGCTGGGCTTGAAAGGGACTTCGCATTCTTTGTTACAGTCTGAACAGACTACCCGGGTAAAGCTCCTTTCTCTGAAGCTATTGTCCCTGTCGGATCTATCGTGATGGCGAGGCCGGTCAAAGCGCTGGAAAGGTTTTGAAAAATGCTTTTCCTCGGCAGGTTTTTTTGAAGACTGGCTGATCAGGGTATCTATTTTCTTTTCCAAAGAAACCAGCTGTTCCTGCATTTTATTAATCAGAGCTGCCATATCTTGTTCATCCTGCTGCGAGACCGAAGTGCTTTTGTGTTTAATAACTTTTTTCATCTCGCTCCTTTTTTTGTTTAATTCACGGCAGCTATTGTTTAAACTATTATACACCCTTTAGCGATGCGAGTCAAAGCGCATCAGTAGCCGGCGTATTGGTGAGAGTTTTATATTATTTGGATCCAGGATAGCCTACCGGCTGGGTTAGGATTATCTTCTGGTCTTTTCTGAGATTCATGATCTTTGCCAGGGTGGGTTTGTCAATAGACCCCAGTACAACTGTTGCCAGGCCTTCTGACGCGCAAAAAAGATACACGTTCTGGCTCACAAATCCTGTATCAACCCCTGAATAGTATCCCCCGTCTTTTTCATCCCCGTCTGTCCTGGAATAATCCACCACATATATGAGATCCAAGGGCGCCCCGGCTGTAAAACCCTGGAGCCCGGTAAACTCGCGTATATCCTTTGCCACTACAGGCTCTAAGATATGCTTTTTAGGATTGTATAAATATAATCCTTTCTGCATGGCCACATAGATATCGATTTCCTGCCAGTTCTTCGCTGTGGGAGCAGTGAGTTTCCCTGAATCAGGCCTATTGACCCCTGACGCCGCCCATAAAAGATTAGATATCACATCAAGCGGTAATTCTTTATCGCTGAAATCCCTGTTAGACTGCCTTTCCTTAAGCGCCTGCATCAATAACTTCCCTCTATCCATTTGCGGCGCTGAAAGCTCTACGGGCTTCAATTCTTCCGCGAAAACAATAGCGCCGGTCATGCTGATAACTATTAATAACCCAGCCGCTATTTTAATATTTATCAACATTTTATTTTTAACACGTCCCTTGTTTTGTTGTAATTAAAGTTTCCTTATAAATTCGCTGATAGAAGAAAGACACGAATGTTGAGATCGCATAAAGGCATCATTATGGTCTCCTTCTATCTCTAAAAATTCCTTCGGTCCTGCGGCATAATCATAAAGTTTCCTGCCCAGCTTAAAAGGCACTATTTCATCATCCCGGCTGTGCATAAATAATTTCGGCGCATTGATTTCCTTAACCTTTGTCAAAGAATCAAAGCTATTAGAAAAAATAAATC
>JAHJGB010000181.1 GCA_018824725.1 Candidatus Omnitrophota bacterium | reverse complement strand
CGGTATGTGCCATCCTTTAAAGGTGTTAGACAATAAATACATCAACGCGGTTGCCTGCCGGGGAATGGGCGCAAGGGCTGTGCAGAAACTCAATCAGGGCGGCATTAAGGCCTTTCGGGTAAGCGCAGAAACCGTAGAAGAAATAATCAATAAATACAAGGAAGGGAACTTGGAAGAAATTACCATCCAAAACGCCTGTATTGATCACAGCTACCATTAAACTTAATTAATCTTTTGGATACGGGAAAATCATTAACTAATGATTTTCCCAGGGACAGTCCCGACAGCTCTGCAAAACATCCCCAAAGGGACAGTCCCTGACAGCAAAATAATAAATCCCTGACAGCAAAAAAATAGCCCCCAAAAAGGGGGCTTGAATTGAAATGGCCGATAAAGGTAATCGGCGCGGCTTATATAACCGCCTACGCTTCTCGCCTCGGCAACTGGCTGCCATATCTCCGCGAAATAAAACTTACTGAGACTTAGGCCCTTTAGTTTTGTGCCCTACCTTTTCAGGTAGTTTACCTTATATCGGCAAGAAAAGTATAACACGTAAAATATCAAAAATCAAATATCAAAAACCAAAAATAAATATTAAAGATTAAAGATAAAGATTAAAATGAGGGAACACTATGCTTTTGGATACGGATAAATCGCTAACTAGCGATTTATCCAGGGACTGTCCCCGAAGGGGACTGTCCCTTACAGCAAAAGGACATGATTTTACACATAGACATGGATGCGTTTTTTGCCTCAATTGAGCAGGCAATCAACCCAAAACTCAAAGGCAAGCCCTTAATTGTAGGCTCAAGGGCCAACCGGCTTTATACGGTAGTCTGCGCTGCCAGTTATGAGGCCAAGGCCCTGGGAATCGACTCCGGAATGCCCACAAAAGAGGCTTTTAGCATATGCCCGGATCTCGCCTTTGTGCCTGCCCAGCAAGGCAGGTATATCTGGACCTCTGAAGAGATTTTCAAGCTTCTTAAGGGCTATGGATTTGAAATTGCCTATGCCTCAATCGATGAGTTTCAAATGGATATCCAGGATACCCCGAACCCTGAAAACCTGGCTAAAGAGATCCGAAAAGGAATCCAGGATAGCTTTAAAATCACTGCCTCAATAGGCATAGCTAAAAACTGGATACTAGCTAAACTTGCCTCAAAAATCAATAAACCAAACGGCATCGCCATACTAAATGAGGCAAACCTGGAGCAAACCCTGGCTAAAATCCCGGCCCAGAAACTATGCGGCGTAGGCCTAAAGACAGGCCTGTTTTTCAATGACCTGGGCATTAAAACCTGCCTTGAACTATACCAGAAACCAGCTGATTATTTGGAGCAAATTTTAGGTAAAAACGGGCTTAATTTTTATTTGTCTTTGCACTCAAACGAGCGCTTCCAGACACAAGAAGCTGAAGAGAAACCCAAGTCTGTTGGCCATTCATATACCTTTCCCAGGGCATCGGAAAATACCGGGTTTATCCGGGCTTGGATACGCCTTTTATCCGAAATGGTAGCCAGGCGCCTGCGAGAGCAAAACCTGGTTTCTAAGACCGTTTATCTCTGGCTAACTGGCCCTAAGATAGGCAATTTCAAAGCTCAGAAGACCTACAGAGAAGCAACCAATGACGCACATGATATCTTTCATAGATGCCTTAAGATAATGGCTAAAACAGGGAAAAATAAGCCCAAAATAAGAGCCCTGGGAGTTACCTGTAGCGGCCTTGAAAAAGCCTGTTATTTACCCTTATTTAAGGAGCAAAAAAGGAGAGAGGACTTACTAAAAGCAGTGGATAAAATCAATGCCCGGATTGGCGAAGATACCCTTTATCCTGCCTCAATTGAGCTGGCCAAAAGCATGAAATAATAGCAAAAGCCACCCCTTACTGCAGCAATAGGAGTTTGCGCATCAAATGTCAATGTTTGTAAAGATTTATAAAGGTAGGTAAGGAGAAGTAAATATTGGTAAAACAGAATGCTCAAAATTCCCGCAAGGTTTTTAATTGATATAACTCATTATAATTCAAGGGTTTAGTTGAGATTCTATTCAATAGGGCGTAGT
>JAHJGB010000140.1 GCA_018824725.1 Candidatus Omnitrophota bacterium | reverse complement strand
CTTCCGGTCTCTCAGGCAGAAATTTCCTCTACGCGATTACGAGAAATGACAGCTTGCGGTATAGATATCGGTTCACTTATTCCTGCGGCAATCAACAGCTTTATTATTGAGAGCGGTGTGTATAGAGGCCCGCCTGCGTACGACTTAAGAACAAAGCAACTACTCCAGCTGTATCAAGCTTCCCATGTAAGCTCTCCTCTCAAAGAGAAAGATACCTGCCCGATTGAAACAGGGGAATTATTTGATTACATCTCTATTCTTGCCGGAGGCAGATGCCCGACAAATTGCTCATTCTGTGTAGGCCAATATATTAGGGACACTAGCGCCCCGCATTTCGCTCCCAAAGAAGATGTTTTGAAATTTATCCGTACCTATTCTCAATACAGTAAGCTGTTTAGTATCTCTGGGAGC
Organism: Candidatus Omnitrophota bacterium; assembly: GCA_018824725.1. Taxonomy (GTDB): domain Bacteria; phylum Omnitrophota; class Gorgyraeia; order Gorgyraeales; family Gorgyraeaceae; genus UBA10183. The sequence continues at coordinate 1,731 of JAHJGB010000140.1, read as the reverse complement.
ACCAGCGACCCGATGTATACGGACTTAGGCCTTTTTGAGCTTTACATCCGTGAAGGCAAGAAAGCGGGCATGCGGTTGAGCCTGCATACCCACAGCAACACCACACCTCTTATTTTTAATAATCTCAGCATCGTTTCTTTGTGCGATAAGATTGTTTTATCCGCACATGACTTAAAGAACATAGAGTTGATAAAAGAGTTAGTCAAAGAGTTTGGCAGAGAGAAAATCCGGATTTCTTCAGTATGCCACGGCGCAAATAAAACACTTCTGGAAACCAAGGAGTTTTACGAAAGTTTTAGCCTGACGCAGTTTACCATAAGGCTAAATATTTATGAGCCGGGAATACAGGTTAACCTTCCGTATCCGAAGTTAGAGAAACGTATCTTTAACCAGCCTTGCTTTGGAGATGAAAATATTACCATCGCAGTATGGGATTTTAAAGCAGCGAATGAAGTAATTAACGCCATGTATTTATGGCCTGATGGAACAGTGAACCCACAGTGTTATTGGAAAAAGTTCCATCCGATTTCAGAGGAAGAGAAAAACAGGATACCCGGGGACGGTTCTAATTCTTCCGAACACAGCCGCTCCAGCTCGCCGGTCTCAGATTATTTTTATTCTAAATCGCTTAAACTGCATGTGGCAAGAGAGCCGCTTAAAGTAGATGCGCGCGTAATACAGGCGGCAGATAAACTAAATGTTAAGATTACGTGGGATGATGAAGGAAACGTAGTTCATATCTCGCGCAATGACGGCTCGATGCTCCTTAAGGAACTAGGCGCAACTATGTTAACTCCTGCAGAATTATGGATAGTGTATAAGGATGCTCAAGACGCAAAAGATGAACAAATACTTAAAAGTCTTACCTCCCTGGATTTTGCAGAGTGGTTCGATGTGCACTTTATGGAGGAGAATGGTAAATGTTATATGATTGAACATCCAAAGATCGAGAAGAATGAAGATGGCACATTCGTTTATAAAGGTGATAGGACCGAAGTCAATATTACCAAAGGCAGGGCTGGTTGGTTTAATCCCCAAGATAACACTGATACTATTGGTATGCCAGTTAAATTAGAAAAGACATTTAGGGGTGGGAATACTCCATGGAAATTCTGGGATATCTATACGAAATTCTTAAAAACCGGCTTAGGCGCTATTCGCAGCTATGTTACCTCTTCAGGCACTCCTTCTATGGATTTAGGTATACCTCCCTCTGCGATCTATCTGGTATTGATGCTACGCGAATGCCGCAAAGAATTGCCCGAGGCAACCATAGACCAGAGAGTGATTGCGAAAATCAATCGTTTCATAGAGTACTATCAAGAAAGAACGCTTCAAAATAAGGATTACGATGGATTTTATAAAGCACGTTTTGGCCTGCTGGACTTCTTAGGCGATGAATTTATTGGCAAATTAGGAGAACAATTCACTTCTTCGCAGGAAAAAGAGATTTATAAAATCAGGGAAAAGATTGCGGATATGTTAGGTATTTTAAAGGTTGTGGCCAAAAGCAAGAATGATCTAAGGGCTATTAAACAGATTGATTTGGTGGCAAGGAGGCTATTCGGGCTTACGCAACCCATTGCTACAATTGATGATTTTACTCTCTTTATAACAAGTAGCAGAGAAAGACTCACCGCTGCTATTTATAAAAAGTTCCCCATTGTTTTTGTAGCTGGCCATAAGAATCCGGATACAGATACGGTGATTAGCTCAATAGCCGAGGCATAT
>JAHJGB010000139.1 GCA_018824725.1 Candidatus Omnitrophota bacterium | reverse complement strand
TGCCTGACAGGGTGAGCCCAGACGTTTCGTTAAGTCTCAACCTGGTCCTGAGGAGCCCTTCGCGGAGTTTACCCTGAGCGCAGCGAAGGGCTCAGGGTAAACTCCGCGACGAAGGGCGAGAATCAGTTGCGGAGCGAAGGACACCTCGCTGGGACGTTTGAGCGCCCCTCGACAAGTTCTCATGATTATGACAAGTCCCGAGCGAAGCGAGGGGCGTCTTTTCGTAGGCCTGCCAGGACTGACAAAAGTGAAATAGACTCATTGACAGGGATTTTGTTATCTGATATAGTCAATGGAATGTAACAAAGGAGGGGAAATGTTAAAGAAACTGAAAAAGATGCTGTCGCTGGATAATGAAAACCGGATAAGCCGCGAAGAGTTCATGCAGCTAATCCAGAAAAAGGCGCATGAGATTTATGAAAAAAGGGGCTGTAAGTCCGGAAACGATCTGGAAGACTGGCTTAACGCTGAAAGATTAGTTAAAGAAGACCTCGGGATAAAATGATATACTGGGCTCCGCTTCTACATTTTTATCAGCCTCCAACTCAGTCGCATAGGGCACTGGCAAAGATTTGCGAAGAATCTTACAGGCCGTTGGTAAAGGTCTTTAAGGATCATCCTGAATCCAGGGTTACAATAAATATGTGCGGGGTGCTGACTGAAATGCTGGCTGATCATGGCTTTGGGGATGTTTTGGCCGGCCTTATGGAACTTGGGAGGAGCAGCCAGATAGAATTCGTAGAATCAGCGAAATTCCACGCGATATTACCTTTGATACCAGGTAGCGAAGCCAAAAGGCAGATAGAATTAAATAAAAAAACCAATTTGTCTTTTTTCAAAGAAAGCTATAAGCCCAGAGGTTTTTTTCTGCCTGAGATGTGTTACTCTGACGCTGTAGGCTCTATTGTGCGGTCTATGGGCTATGAGTGGGTCATAGTCAGCGGAATAGCGAATCAGGGAAAATGGCCCATGGATTATGCGCCATCCTTTAAGCTCGGCTCAGGCTCCATGAAGGTATTTTTCAGAGACGATATAATCAGCAATATGATAAGTTTCAAAAATATAGATGCCGCGGGATTTGCATCAAGGATCAAAGAACTGGCTGAAGGGAAACAGGACGCCTATATAATAACAGCTATGGATGCGGAGACATTCGGCCATCATATCCATGGCTGGGAAAATATATTTCTTGGTAAACTCTATGGAATTATAAAAGATTCTGAGGAAATAAAAGCGGTTAAGATCAGCGATTTATTGGAAAGATTTCCGGCAGTTAAGGTAAAACCTCCCAGGCCTTCTTCCTGGAGCACTTCTAACGAAGAAATAATGGCGGGAAACTATTATCCGCTGTGGAACACGCCTCACAATACAGTCCACAGGCTACAGTGGGAACATATGAATATATGCCTGGAAATATTCCGGGAAGCAGAAGATAAAAATGATAACAAAAAATCAGCACAATTTTTTAATACAGCCAGAGAAAACCTGGACATGGCTTTACACAGCTGTCAGTTCTGGTGGGCTAATAAAGGCAGGATGTGGAGCGAAAATCTTATAAATAAAGGCCTTATTTTACAGGAAGAAGCGGTATTTAACGCGTATCTGGCAGTGGCCAATTCAGGCTGCAGGGATTCTGAAAAGAAAAAGTGCTACAGAAAAGTGATTGCTGCAAGGTATATAGCGGGAAAGATTAGAGACGAGATACTTAGCTAAAAAGTCAAAAGTAAAAAGGTAAAACTAAAAAAGTCAAAAGGCAAAAGTAAAAAGTCAAAATAAAGATTTTGACTTTTTCGTTTTTACTTTTAAGTTTACAATAAAAGTTTTAAAAGAAAGCGAGAATGATATGAATATTCTGTTTATTTCCCCGGAGGTTTTTCCCTTTGCTAAAACAGGAGGCTTGGCAGATGTAGTGGGGGCATTGCCAGAGGCTATTGCCAAAAAAGGCCATAAGGCGAGCACGATCATGCCTTTCTATCAGTTAGTTAAGAAAAACGGTTTCAAGCCTGTTATGTTTAAGAAGAATATATCTCTAAGGATAAATAACAGGGAAGAGTTTTTCAATCTACTTCTTTTAAAGCATAGCGGCGTAGACGTGTATTTTATAGAGAAAAATGAATATTACGACAGGGAATTTTTATACGGCACGCCTCAGGGCGATTACCAGGATAATGCCTTCAGATTTGGTTTTTACGCAAAGGCAATACTGGCATCTATACCTTATATAGGCAGGCAAGACGTATTTCATTGCAATGACTGGCAGTCAGGCCTGGTACCTTTATATATAAAGGCCCATCATAAAGACGACCCGCTGTTCAATAACGTAAAGGTGCTTTTCACAATACATAACATGGCTTATCAGGGGCTTTTTATTAAAGATGTAGTCCCGTATCTGGATATATCCTGGGATTTATTCAACCAGGCCGGGGTTGAATTCTGGGATAAACTCAGTTTCATGAAAGCAGGCATAGTTTTTTCAGACGCGATAAGCACTGTGAGTAAGGGCTACAGCAAGGAAATACTGGCCCCTGAATTCGGATGTGGGCTGGATGGTTTATTGAAGAACAGGGAAAAAGACCTTTACGGGATAGTGAACGGAGTTGATTATTCTGTCTGGAATCCGGCGGTAGACCAGTTTATAACCAGGAAATTCAATGAAAAAGATTTAAAAGGCAAGATCGAATGCAAAAAAGACCTGGCCAAGGCATTTGAAATAAAATATAACGCAAAGAGGCCTATTATAGCCATGATAACCCGTCTTGCAGAGCAAAAAGGCATAGACCTGGTAGTGAATATCATGAAGGATATCCTGAAGGATTCCGACTTTGTGATACTTGGATTCGGGGACGAGAAATATAATAACATATTTAAAGGCCTGGCTAAAAAATATAAAGGCAAGGTTGGCGTCAGCATAAAATTTGATAACGCACTGTCTCATAAGATGGAGGCGGGAGCTGATATGTTTTTGATGCCTTCCAGATATGAGCCGTGCGGACTGAACCAGATGTACAGCCTGAAATACGCTACTGTGCCTGTGGTAAGGGCAGTGGGCGGGCTGGACGATACAATCCAGAATTTTAATCCTGCTACTAAAAAAGGGAACGGCTTTAAGTTTAAAGATGCTACCAATGAGGCGCTCTTAGGCGCTATTAAAGAGGCAGTAGCTGTTTTCAAGAATAAGAAACTCTGGGATGAACTCCTTAAAAACTGCATTGCCTGCGATTTTTCCTGGGAATCATCGGCAGAGCAGTACCTCAAACTCTACAAAAACCTATAATGGAAAAGGTTTGCTTCGGCATATGCCTGCATTTCCACCAGCCTGTGGGCAATTTTGATAATATCCTGGAGAGGGCCTATCAAAATTGCTATAAGCCTTTCCTCGATGTATACGAAAAATACCCTGACATAAAAATGGCGTTTCATTTTTCAGGATGCCTTCTGGATTATTTTGAAGATAAGCATCCTGATTATCTGGACAGAGTCAAAGCCATGGTTGACAGGGGCCAGGTGGAAATCATAGGCGGCGGTTACTACGAACCTATTTTTACAAGCATACCGGAAAATGACAGGATCGGCCAGATAAAGATGATGGCTGATTATATAAAAAAAAGATTCGGCCAAAAGGTAACGGGCATGTGGACTCCTGAAAGAGTCTGGGCTCCTGAACTTGCCAGGGATTTCAATAAGGCCGGCATGAAATATTCTATTCTTGACGATGAGCATTTTATAAAGGCAGGATTAAGCAAAGACGAGCTGCTCGGATATTTTACAACAGGCGAAAAAAATAAAGAGATAGCGATATTCCCTTCCAGCAAGGTTCTCCGGTATATGATACCTTTTAAGATGCCGCACGAGATTATAAATTATTTTAAAGAAGCCTCTTCAAAGAAGAGCGGGCTTTTGTTCACATACGGAGACGATGCTGAAAAATTCGGGGAATGGCCTTTTACCTACGACTGGGTCTATAAGCAGAACTGGCTTAATAAATTCTTTGAGGAATTAACCAGGAATAAGAAATGGGTTATTACTGTCAAATTGTCGGATTATCTGAAGTCAAACCCAGCTGTGAAGAAAATAAAGATACCCGAGGCATCGTATCAGGAGATGATGGAGTGGTCTGGCGGGTCGTGGCTAAATTTCCTTAAAAAATATCCTGAGACCAATCAGATGGTCAGAAAAATGCACTATGTGAGCGAAAAGGTGAATTCAATAAAGGATGCTTCAGCTTTACGCGAATTATATAAGGGCCAATGCAATTGCGCGTACTGGCACGGAGTATTCGGAGGCCTTTATCTTTATCATTTAAGAAGAGCTATCTATGAACATCTTATAAATGCCGAAAAGATTGTGGATAAGATTCTGCATAAAGGCGAAAAAGACTGGGTCGAGATAAAAGAATCTGATTTTTATGAAGACGGTAAAAAGGCATTTATTATTGAAAATGAAGAAATTTCTTTATGCATAGACCCTGCTAAAGGCGGGATAATAAGGGAACTGGACGCTAGAAAAGTATCAACAAACCTTGTTAATTCAATCGCAAGGCATGAAGAGGAGTATCATAAGAAAATACTGGCAAAAATGGGGAAGTCTAGCGACGCGGGAGCAGTCCGCACTATTCATGAAGATACAAAGTCTATGGACCCCGGCCTTAAATCAGAATTTTATTATGATAATTATATAAGAGGATGCCTTGTAGACCGTTTTATAGATAAGGCAGGCCTGGTGGATAATTTTATGGAATGTAAATCTAAAGAACTGGGCGATTTTGTAAACGCAGGTTATAAGGCTAAGAAAGAAAAAGATAAAATAGTTCTAACCAGAGAAGGCAAAGTAGATGGCAAGGCTATAGCCATTAGAAAAGAAATAAAATTAAAGGCCAGGAAGCAGGTAGAAATCTCGTATAGTTTAAAAAATTTAAGTAAAAGCGCGATCGATACTGTCTTTGGAATCGAATTTAACCTGACACTGCCTTATTTAAATTCAGATAGGTATAATTATTCCGCAGGCGATAAAATTCTGGCTAGGCTAAATGAAAAAGGTTCTGTTTCGGGAGCTGATTCATTTTCAATAAAGGATTCAGGAAAAGAAATAGATATTGGCTTTACATTTTCCAAAAAGCCGGAAAATATATGGTATTTTCCGGTTAAGACAGTATCCCAGTCTGAAAGGGCCTACGAGCTGAACTTTCAGGCATCCTGCATATTGCCAAGATGGAACATCAAACTTCCCGCCGCTAAGCAAATAGATTTCACTATAACTTGGTCAATTTGATTTTCGATTATGATGGAAGCATGATGAGCATGATGGGAGTCCGACTCCCTATGGGAGTCGGACTCCCATCATATTTTTTAGTTGCTTTCAATAGTAATATATGCTATATATAATAACTTGTATATATGGAAGGTTAGAGGTATGGACAAAAAGACCATTAAAGACGTAAATATTAAAGGCAAGCGGGTTTTAATGAGAGTGGATTTCAATGTCCCTCTTAATAAAGACTTGAAGATTGAAGACGATACGAGAATCACTGCAGCATTGCCTACAATAAAATACGCTATTGATCAAGGGGCAAGGCTTATACTCATGAGCCATCTTGGAAGGCCAAAAGGCGTCAATGAATCAGAAAGGCTTACACCTGTAGCAAAAAGGCTTTCAGAGCTTCTTGGTAAGAGTGTCCAGAAACTGGATGATTGCATAGGCCCTGAGGTCGAAAAGGCTGTTTCTTCTATGAAAGACGGAGATGTGATATTGCTTGAAAATTTAAGATTTTACGCAGAAGAAGAGAAAAATAATCCAGAGTTTGCTAAAAAACTGGCCGGGCTTGGGGAGATTTATGTAAATGACGCATTTGGCACAGCCCACAGGGCTCATGCGTCAACAGAAGGCGTCACAAAATACATAAAGATTTGCGTGGCAGGATTTTTACTGGCAAAAGAGATAGAATATTTTGAAAAAGCGCTTTCGAATCCTCCAAAACCTCTTGTGGCTATTTTGGGAGGGGCCAAGGTTTCCGATAAAATAATGGTGATAGAAAATCTCATGAAAAAGGTTGATACTATCCTTATAGGCGGAGGCATGGCTTATACATTTTTAAAGGCCCAGGGAATGGAGATAGGCAGTTCAAAGCTCGAGGCTGACAAGATTGATATTGCAAAATCAATCTTACAGAAGGCAAAGGAAAAAGGCGTTAAACTGGTTCTGCCAGTGGACCATCTTATTGCTGATAAATTTGACGCTGTGAGCAATACAAAGGTTGTGACTGACACTATACCGCAGGGCTGGATGGCTTTGGACATTGGGCCGAAGACAGTGGATGAGTTTAAAAAAGAATTGAGAAATGCGAAAGTTATTATATGGAACGGGCCTTTGGGGGTATTTGAGATAACCAAGTTTTCAAGAGGCACAGAAGACGTGGCAAGGTTTATAGCAGGCCTTAAGGCGATCAGTATTATAGGCGGAGGCGATACAGCCAGCGCAATCAGTAAGTTTGGATTAGAGCGCGCCATGACGCATATTTCTACAGGAGGCGGAGCGTCATTGGAATACATGGAAGGCAAAGTCCTTCCGGGCGTTGCAGCGCTGAATGATAAATAAGGGGAGACAATGCGTAGACCTATTATTGCAGGAAACTGGAAGATGCACAAGACAGTGCAGGATGCTCTTGATATAGCTATAGGCCTCAAGAGAAAATTTTACACATTCGGAGAGGCTGATATTGTAATATGCCCGCCTTTTACAGCGCTTAGCAAGGTAGGCGACGAGATATCCGATTCAAGTATCATGCTTGGAGCCCAGGATGTCTACTGGGAAGAGGAAGGCGCTTTTACAGGAGAGGTTTCTCCTAAGATGCTTAAGGATACGAGGGTCAGGTATGTGATTATCGGGCATTCCGAGAGAAGGGTTTTATTCGGAGAGACAAATGAAGCTGTGAATAAAAAAGTAAAGGTAGTGCTGAGATACGGCATGATTCCTATAATGTGTATCGGAGAGAGGCTTGAAGAAAAGGACAATGGCACAACCTACGAGGTTCTTGAAAAACAGCTCCAAAGAGGCCTTAAAGATTTAACAAAAGAAGAAGTGGCAAGGCTTATTATCGCATATGAACCTGTGTGGGCAATAGGCACTGGCAGAACAGCTACTCCGCAGCAGGCGCAGGAGGCGCATAAATTCATAAGAAATTTCATAGAGAAAAATTTTGAAAAAGAGGCTTCTATGAAAGCCAGGATTCAGTATGGCGGAAGCGTAAAGCCGGATAACATAGCAAAACTGATGGCAGAGGAAGATATTGACGGCGCTCTTGTGGGCGGCGCAAGCCTGGACGTAAATATATTTGTCCAGATCGTGGAAAATTCCATACTGTAATAAAAAAGAAGAGGGATTTATATGTATTCTATACTAATAGTTATTCACGTAATTATAAGCCTTTTTTTAATAGCGGTAATATTATTGCAGGCAGGTAAAGGCGGAGGAGTTGCAGATACATTCGGCGGTTCTCAGATGCAGAACATGTTTGGAACAAAAAGCTCCACTGTGCTTACTAAACTTACTGCTGTGTGCGCCATAGGTTTTATAATTACCTGTATCAGCCTGGCAGTCATATCGAGCCATAAAGCCAAGTCTATTGTAGATAATATAAAAATACCGCAGCAGCAGAATAAAACTACTGTGCCAGAGGCTCAGGTTCCGGCTCCTTTAGAACCTACAGCACCACAGGGAGGCGCTAACGAAGTTAAGTAGTTTTGCTTTTTCGGATCATGGATTCCTTAAACAATTTTGCCCCTGTTGTTTCGCTTTACGAAGTAAAGCGACAGGGGCAAAATTCAGAGGCTACCAAACATTTTATGGGCAAATATAGTTATAGTATATCCGCCGCTTGTACACGAGCGGCCTTTTTATTTACGGTTTTATTTTTGCTGGGGTTTACGCCCGAATACGGGGATACTATAGTTGCGGGATCCATAGGCGAGCCCAGGACTTTTGTGCCGATCCTTGCGTCTGACAGCTCTTCAGGCACTATCTGCAGCCTTATTTTTAACGGCCTTGTAAAATATGATAAAGATCTGAATCTCACAGGAGATCTCGCAGAAAAGTGGGAGGTTTCGCAGGATGGACTTGAAATTACATTTTATTTAAGAAAAGGCGTTAAATGGCACGACGGAGAGCCGTTTACTTCCAAAGACGTGGAATTTACCTATAAGGGTCTGATTAATCCCGGAGTGAGAACCCCTTACGGAGGGGATTTTTTGATGGTAAAAAACCTTGAGGTTGTAGACGATTACACGTTAAAGGTTTATTACAAAGAGCCTTTTTCTCCAGGGCTTGCCAGCTGGGGTATGAATATTATGCCTGCGCATTTATTGGAAAAAGAAGACCTTAATACTACAAAATTTGCCAGAAATCCTATCGGCACAGGGCCGTATAAATTTAAATTATGGAAGACAGGCGAAAGAGTGGAGCTGGTTTCAAATCACGATTATTTTGAAGGACGGCCTTATATAGACAGGTATATTTACAGGATTATACCTGACACAGCTACTCTGTTTCTTGAATTAAGGGCCCAGGCAGTGGATTACTCGTCTTTGACGCCCATACAATTCAGGCGCCAGACAGAAACAAAATTTTTCGAAAAGAATTTTCAGAAGTTTAATTTTCCCAGTTTCGGATATACTTATATGGGCTATAACTTAAAGGACCCAAAATTCAGGGATGTGAAAGTGAGGGCCGCGATAAATTACGCCATAAATAAAGAGGAGATTATAAGGGGGGTGCTTTTGGGCCTTGGCAGGGTTTCGACAGGGCCTTTTATACCTGAATCCTGGGCGTACAATAAAGATGTCAAGCCTTTGGAATACAATCCCGGAAAGGCCAGGGAGATTTTAAAAGAGGCGGGATGGGAGGATAAAGATGGAGACGGAATACTGGAAAAAGACGGGATGAAATTTTCATTCACTGTTATTACGAATCAAGGCAATGACGAGAAGGATCACGCAATTGATATAGATATGTTGACGCAGCTTGCAAGTTAATTATATTTGCTAAATTTGGATTATTAAGCTTATCAGCAAGGCCTTGTGATA
>JAHJGB010000138.1 GCA_018824725.1 Candidatus Omnitrophota bacterium | reverse complement strand
TGCCTGACAGGGTGAGCCCAGACGTTTCGTTAAGTCTCGACCTGGTCCTGAGGAGCCCTTCGCCTATGCTCAGGGTAAACTCCGCGACGAAGGGCGAGAATCGGCGCGGAGCGAAGGACGCCTCGCTGGGGCGTCCGAGCGTCTTTTCGAAAGCCTGCCAGGGCCGGCAAAAGCAATGAGTGTTACCTATCATTGAAAGTATTGCAAATGCGGGATTAATACAGGTTTAATTCCAGGGTATGGTGCTGGCCGTTCTCATCCAGCACAACATTATTCTCATTGATCTCAATAACCGTCATTCCGCCTACTTTATCGCCCAGCTTAACAACTTCATTATTTATTATGGCGTAAGGGTTTTGTTTGTCAGGTATTATGCCGTTAAGGGCCAGATCCTCCATGCCCTGCTCCTGCATATTAGATGTATCCGGTAAAAAAGGATCCCTGCCCCATCTTAGCTTATCCCAGGATTCAGGTTCAGATACAGCCATCATAGCGGATTCGGAAGTATGATAAGACTCATCTTTTGAAACACCCTTACTGCCGCCTGATTTAGACATATGACTTGTAACCAAAAATATCAGGATAACTACGCCTATTCCGGTTACAGTTAATTCTATTCTTTTTTTAGGGTCCTTGTCTTTTGACATGCTATTCTCCGAGCACGCAAGCGTTCAGCTCTATATCCGCCCTTATTTTCGGCAATATATTTACATCCTTCCTTATTTCCACTTTTCTCACAGATATCATGGGATTCTTATCAAACTCTATTTTATTCAAGAATTCTCCGAGCGCCTGGTACCTGGCCTCAACGCTCAGATTCAGAGGCATGCTTTTGCACAGATACTCAAAGATCTTGAGCTGCGAGCCCCTGGCATCTGTGTAGCTTGTGAGGTCTCCGGGTTTTACGGAAATTACATTGACCTTAAAGCCCATAGCTTCTTCGTTAAGCTGTTTTATGGCATTGGAAGCCTCTTTTTCAGAAGGGAATGCGTTTTCAAGCCCCTTGACATAATCCCGCATCTTTATGAGATTATCCTTTAGCTTTTCCTCGCCGCCTATAAAATTATAAAGTTCCGCTATATCTGTTTGTATATCTCTATACTCTGCTCCAAGCCGCTTAACCTCTCCGGCCTTGGGCAGATAAATAAACTGCAGGAATAATCCTATTATTGCCGCAAAGATAACTAGGGTTATGGCCTTATTTTTATTCATATCACTTCTTTCTCAGGTTGCATGTTATTTCAAATTTTACGCTATCCTGGCCATCAAGCGCCTCATTCTTCTCGCTGAAAGAAAGCTTAACATTCTGGAATAAAGGATTCGATTCCAGTTTGGACATAAAGCTTGTCAGTGAATCTTGTTTTGATACAACCCCGCTGATCTTTATGTTTGGTTCTTTGCTATCCACTGTAAACCTGTCCAGCGCCATATCTGAGAGTATCAGATTGCTTATCTCTTTCATTATCCTGTCAGCCCGCACGCCGTCCAGGGAAACCGTGTTTACAACAGAGCTGTAAGCCATTATTTTATCCTTCAATAATTTTATCTCCCCTAGATTATCCCAGTGCTGCTTTTGGATCTCTACGCCTTTTTTAAGGTTTATAGCCTGCATGCTTAACAGTGCATACGAAAAGAGCACGATAACTCCCATGGCAAAAGTAACTATTGTCACGGAAAATCTTTTAAGCGCCTTTTTATCCTCTGCCCTGTATTCTTCAGGCAGCATATTCATGCTAAAGCCCCTGCTCAGGGCTAGGCCTATAGCGCCTGCTTCTTCCGGCAAGATCGTAACTACCTCTAATCCTGCTTCTCTATGTAGGTATTCCGTAAGTCCTTTTAGTTTAGAGCCGTTGCCTGTTAAAACAATCTTTTTAAAAACCACGCAAGAGTATTGGTTTTCACAATATTCAAGAGAGGCGTGTATCTGACTCACTAATCTTTCCAGGACAGGCCTTATCATTGAAAGTATTTTTATATCGCTCGGGATGCCGTATTCTTTTTTCATTTTTTCAGCGTCTTCTCTGGATAACTCCATCCTGCCTTTCTCTGTCATAATAGCGCCTGTCATTGCCTCTGTTATAGCGTCTCCGCCCAAAGGTATCTCTCTTGTAAAATAAACCTTGCTATTTTCAATTATGGAAATAACTGTCTTTATACTGCCTATATCCACTATCGCCACCTTTTCGTCAAAAGGCGCAATTTTCGCACTACTTACATATTTTGCCAGCGCAAAATCCAGAGGCATTATATTCTGGACATTCAAGCTAATTTGTTTTAATTGCCTTACCTTCGGCCCTACGTCAGATTCCTGGTAGGCAAACGTTATCAGCTCTATTTTTTTTGCCCCGTCTTCAGTCTCTCTTTCTCCGAGGATATTAAATTTTACCTTGGCTTTATCTATATCAAAACCAACCTGTTCTTTCAGTTCCCACTTAAGGGCGCTCTCTATCTCTTCTTGAGGCATCATAGGGATGCTTACCCTTTTTATAACAATCCCTTCCAGGTTAAGATTCACGCTCAGCTCTTCTTCATCCATTAAATGCATTTTACTAGAAAGCTGGCTGATGTCCTCTATGGCGCCTATTAATTTATCCTGGACCAGGAATTCATCGCCTGTCTTTTTTACCCTTACAGCCCTGAAGTATTTGGAGCCCATATCCAGGCCTATAAAATTAGCAGCCTTCTGGCCTATGCCCATGCCCGATAGAAGCGATCTATATTCTTTTTTGAGTTTTTCTAAAATGCCTGCATTCATATTGTTAGATTATACCATAACTACAGCGATTCCTGCCATAAAGAAGTTACGACAGTCACAGCAGAAAACCCGTTTATAGATCCGTAATCCACCTTTGTGTTATCCTTGGTAATATTAGAATGGTGGGCTACGGAAAGCAGGCGGCTGCCGCACATATTTCCCGTAAAAGTAACCGTATTGCCGAGACTGATATCGTCCCCGAAAACAAACCCTGTCACATTGGCGTCATGCGCGATGTCTATATCTCCTGGCGATAAGAACACAGCGCCTTCTTCAATGCCTGCCCCGCTCGCTATGATATTATTTCCGTTTACATTGATGTTGGCGCTTGAATAAAAAAATGTATTTTTAAGCGCGTCTGTATTTAACTGCATAGTGATCGCCTTATCTGCTATTATGGTGATATTGTCGCCTACGGTGGCGCCGTTCCTTATGCTTACCGTGCCTGTCGTAACTATGGTCCCTGGGCCTGTAAGAGTGTTCTTTATGATTACATTCCCGTCGATATATACGGTGCCGGAGATGGTATCATTATCGTATGTCACGTTGCCGCTGGGCTGGGCTTCAGCTACGGTAATAAGATTATCATAATAGGTTGTAGTTAACGTTGGCTGGCTCGCAGGAGCGGTTGTATTAGGTATAACCGAACCTGAAACAGTCACTCCGTTCTCCAGATTGATATTGCCTGTCGCGAGCAGGTTTCCTGTAACAGTACAGTTAATATTAAGGGTCAAATCCCTATTAACGAATATATCTCCCGTAACAGTTGTGGTATTCCCTATAGTGCTAGTGCCTACGCCAGTTCCACCGTTACAGAATATTATGTAATCCCCGAAGCTTGGACCGGAATTCTTCGCCGCATGCTGTGTTATAACCCTCTGGATTGAATTCCCATCCCATCCCGTTACCCTGCCTGTGGATGTAATATCTATCGAATCAGTTGCCTGGTTTGCGTATATTATAGTAAATGTGCCCAGGCCGAACGCCTGATTGGTGAAAACAGTTGGAGGCGTTGACCAGTCTGTGTCCGCTTCCAAGAGTTCCAGATAACATTCTATGCCTGCATTCGCAATGTAAAACGCCTGCTCTGCCTGCATATCTGTGATAGCGGAGATATTTCCGGACGACATAAAAGACGCTATAAGCAACGCAATCGTAGCCACTATAAGCATTACTATGACTACCGCTACTAGGGATAAGCCTTTATTATTAGAAATTCTTTGTAGGAGCATCTGATTGCAAATAAACATTTTGTCCGTTTTTTGTAAGCGTCAGGTTTATCCTCACCCTTCTTATATCAGTCGCGGAAGGGCTGACCGCAGGGGCTGGAATCACAGTGCCGTTCGCATAATAATAAGTAAACGTGATACTTGATACATCCGCCGCAAGGAGATTGGCGATCCCGTCTTCAGTCCTGTTTAAATTTGTACTAGAGAGGCTGTAGGTTATGTCTTTATTTCCGGTATCAGTAAACCTGAACTGCACAGCTGAGGCTGTAGTAACGCTTGTTGAGTTTCTTATTGTCCTTATTTCCCTGGTCATCCTGTCCATGGCAAGCCTTCCGTCCCATAATATATCACTACGATTAAATTTAAATGTCCAGGCATTGATAGTCCCGAGCAGCATAAACCCGATAGTACTAGCAGCAATGCCTATTATTACTATCACTATCACCAGTTCCACTAATGTAAAACCACGTTTATTCATATGTGGGATGATGGGAGCCCGACTCCCCTCACTAGCTGAGGGGAGTCGGGCTCCCATCAT
>JAHJGB010000137.1 GCA_018824725.1 Candidatus Omnitrophota bacterium | reverse complement strand
TGATCAGTGCGTGTCTCTAAAAATAATTCCGTTAACGCAGACTTAGCTCCTTTGCGCTCATGCTCAGTTTCAACTTCTTTCTCAGCCGCGACAACATCTTTTGCTAACTGAATTAAATACTTTAAGAAATCCACGCTATTAATTAATCCTCGCTCCGCCTTATCCCTTAAATCCTCAAGACGCTTCCCCAGTTCTTCAAACTTGGGTTTGCCTTTATTCTTACGGAGCCGATTCACGATCTCTATCTCAATAAGTTTTGTTTTCTTATCATCCTTGGTCTTCATCAAGTCCTCGACAACATCCGCATCTAGAATAATCTTCTCTAAATCGTCACTTATCTTTTCAACATGAATATGCTCATGAATAAGTTTTACTGTCTGCGCGCCTAAGGCATGCCATAGTAATCGACCGGTATCACCTGAAGGCGGTTTTACTGATTCATAAACCTTAGTCAGCCAGCGATAGTCTTTTTCATAGACATTCAAAATCGAATCCGGCGACAATGCTTCCCATAGTTTTGATAAATAGCTGTAATCTTTGGCAAAGGCATCTCTTTTGGCATTCGTGTTGACGCACTCCTGAGCGAGTAATAGCCCGTCGTATCCCTCAATACCTCTGTCCACATTCGGAAAATGCTCAAGACACATGGCAATTGCTTGTTTTAATTTTTCCTTCAATGTCCCGATATTAGTAATAACATGCCTGACCGTCGCCTCATCAAATTCCAAAGCCTTAGCGACATTATCAAAAACCCCGTAATAATCTACGATTAAACCATGTGTCTTATCTTTGTAAACACGGTTTGTTCGACATATTGCCTGTAATAAGTTATGATCCTTCATTGCCTTATCCAAATACATCGCCTGCAAAATCGGCGCGTCAAATCCGGTCAATAATTTGGCTGTTACAATGACAAACTTAAGTGGATCCATCGGATCACGAAATCTATCTAAAGTCTTTTCCTGCTCATCTCTGTCCATGCGGTATTTTTTCTTAAACGCGTCATCATCTGAATGATTAGTTGAGATAATAACCACACTTTCTTCCGGGGTTATAATCTTATTCAGTTCCTGTTTATACTGATCACAAGCAAACCTGTCCGGACAGACAATCTGCGCTTTTAACCCCTGGGGTTCAACCTTTTCTCTGTAATGATTAACAATATCTTCAGCGATTTTCCGTACTCTTTCCGGTGATTTTAAGAATGCGGACATCTGAGCGGCTTTCTGCACTAATTGCGCGCGCTGTTCTTCAGATAAAGTTTCCGTCATTGCGCTAAACTCAGCATCAATCAATTCCTTATCTACATGCACATCCAAAAGACGCGGTTCAAAATGTAGCGGCAAAGTAGCTTTATCCCGCAATGACTCTTCAAAAGAATAACGTGATAAATATCCGCTTAAATCTTCTTCACAGCTAAACGTGCGGAATGTATTCCTATCCCGTTTATTTATAGGCGTGCCGGTTAAGCCAAAGAAAAACGCGTTCGGTAATGCGTCTCTCAATTTACGCCCTAAATCTCCTTCTTGCGTTCTGTGGGCTTCATCGACAAGAGCGATAATATTTTCTCTATCATTTAGAACACCTTCTGCTTCGGCAAACTTATGCATCATGGTAATAAGGATTTTTCGTGTATCTTGCTTTAAAAGCCTTTCTAATTCCTCACGGCTTTCTGTTGCCACAATATTGGGTACATCACAGGCATTGAAAGTAGACGTAATTTGTGTATCAAGATCTATGCGGTCGACAACAATTAAAACAGTAGGGCTTTTAAGCTCCTGTGCATGGCGAAGTTTCTGTGCGGCAAAGACCATGAGAAGTGATTTTCCCGAACCTTGAAAATGCCAGATAAGTCCTTTCTTTACTATCCCCTCTTTAACTCGCTTTAATATTAAATTCGCACCTTCGTATTGCTGGTAGCGGGCAATGATCTTAATGCGTCTATTTTTCTTATCCGTGGCGAATATCGTAAAATGTTCAAGAATATCCAAAATGACTGGCGGTTTAAGCATAGACTCAACCGCGACCTCAACCTCTTTTAAGCCAAAAAGCTCACCTAATGCCTTATCATCCTTAGAATCGTCTCGCCAAGGACCCCATATCTCAAGCGGCATGCGAATAGAACCGTATCTGAAAGTCTTTCCTTCCGTCGCAAAAGAGAATATATTCGGCACAAAAAGTTCCGGGATGCTGTTCTCATAATCATCATGGATTTGCACCGCTCCATCTAGCCATGATATGGACGGTCTAACCGGTGTCTTAAACTCACCAATAACAATTGGGATGCCATTCACCAAAAGCGCCATATCCGGTATTTTTGTTACGCCCCTGGTAAACTTATATTGATTTGTGGCTATAAAACTGTTATTGGAAAAATTCTCAAAATCGATAAGCCGTACCGGCACATGCTGGTTATTCTCGCCAAAGGGCATGGTCTTGTCGCCCTGAAGCCATTTCGCAAACTCCTCATTCGCGCGAACAAGCCCGACATCATGCACGGATAACAAAATAGCCCTGAGTTTATAAATCACCTCATCCGCCCGCTCAGGCAGTGCCCTGATTTCAGGATTAATTCGAATGAGCGCGTCTTTAAGCATTACCTCAATTATGATTTCCCCCTCATCCCGGCCAAGCTCCTCAGCAGGGACATATTTCCACTGGGCAGTTTTACCGTACTCCGGCTGAGCACTATCTCCGACACCGTCAAACCTGTGCCCGGTCAGCTTTGAAATCACATATTGTTCAATAGTATTTTGTTCGTTAAAAGTCATAAATCACTCTCTCTTTATAAATCCATTAAATTTTTGAGTTCTTTC
>JAHJGB010000136.1 GCA_018824725.1 Candidatus Omnitrophota bacterium | reverse complement strand
GCCTGTTTTGCCACATAAAGCTGTTCGAATTCTGTCATCTGGTCTTTGTCCTTAAACTTGCACACCATTTTCCCTTCAGGAGCCACTGGTGCCGGTGTTGATGTCGGCGCCGCTACTTTTGGTTTGGCCGCAGGTTTAGCATTCTTTGCAGCTGCAATAGCTGTATCGCTGCAAATAAATATAAGCCCTGCCGCAAATGCTACAAGCGCTGCTAAAACTATTATCTTCTTCACTGCCACACCTCCTTGTTATATGTTTTCGGGCACCATAAATGGCGTCCCTACAATTGCTATCTGGAGAAGAAGCCTTTTTTCTTCGTCTCCGGTTTCGCTTCTTTGGCCGGGGCTGACCGTGTCTGAGGAGCAGTAACCGCTTTAGGCGGCTGGGCAGCCGGGGCGGTCTTTTCTGCCGCAGGAACTATTACTGTTCCTGCAGAAACAGGCATTGCCTCCTTTGGCTTTCCCTCAAGTTCTTTGATTTTATTTTCTGCCTGCTGTTTCAGCCACGTATCTTTTGTCTTTGCGATTATATTATTTAGCTCTTTCTTTGCCTCGTCCAGCTTTCCCTTGCCAATATAAATATCCGCAACGCGCATCGTATACCATAAATTAACGGCATCCAACGTTTGCGCTTTTCTGTACTGCGCCACTGCGCCGTCACTATCGCCCCATTCGTTCAACCTGTCGCCATACCTAGCAAATACGCCGATATCATTTGGAGTCTTGGCTAAAAGCTCTAACCATACTTTTTTAGCGTCTTCTTTCTTGCCTGCGGTATTCAATATACCAGCTAACCGCTCATAAAGATAGTTATCATTCGGCGCCATTCCTATTATCTTTTTAACCTGCGCCTCAGCTTTATCCAGCTTATTCGCTCTCTCGTAAATGTCCAGCAGCCTGCCGTTTGTATCCTTGTCATCCAAGCCAGCGGCTACTGCTTTTTCATAAACCCCTATTGCCTTGTCATTTTCGTTAGTCCGCATGTAAACTTCTGCAAGGTTTTTGTATTTACTTATATCCTTGCCGCTAGATCCTAAGTCCTTCTCAAGTTTTGCTGCCAATTCCGGCAATTTATTCTGCCTTTGCGAAATATTGATAAATTCTGAATTTGCCCAGTCTTTTATCCACTGGTCTTTTGCGGTTGTTAAAATCTTATTGCAAAGCGCTTCCGCGTCTGCAAATTTCTCGGCCCTCATATAAATAGATTCGAGGTTTTGCATATAACCTGTATTATCAGGCGCTAATTCTATTGCCTTTTTTATTGACGCAAGCGCTTTTTCTGTATCATTTATGCCAGTATAAAAATTTGCCGCCTGCATGAAAACCTCTGCCTTGGTTGATTTTTTCAAAAGGTCTTCCCATACAGCAGTTGCCTTCGCCTTATCTCCCGCTCTAGTATAAGCATCGGAAAGCCTCTGAAAATTCCAGACATTATCCGGCTTTGCATCAGCCATTTTTTTGTAAATCTCAGCTGCCTTTGCATAGTTTTCCTTCTGATTATATAAATCCCCAAGACGGTTTAAAAAATCCTCATTATCAGGCAGTATCTTCAGCGCCTTTTCATAAAGCGCGATCGCTTCGTCGGTTTTCTTCTGGCGGCCATATTCATCCGCCATCATAGAAATAGCGGTTCTGATGACTTCAGGATTTTTGTCCATAAAACCGCTCAACTCCTGCAATATCGCATCCCTATCAGCCTTTTCTATTGAAAAACCTGCGGCCGGAAATATCAGAAGTATTGCTACGAAAATAACCAAAACCGTATATTCTCGCCTAAACATGCCTACCTCCTTTTATTTATTATATATAAATATATCTCAATAAAGCCTTGCTGTCAATTTAAATCCTGAATTTTAACTATGGGAGTTACTATGGGAGCCGGACTCTCATAGTAATCATTATTCAAGCGTTAAGTCTTTAATATAATTTATATCATCATGCATCCAGTTAACAACAAACTGACTATACTCTTTTTTGTTATCAAAATAGCCTAAAAGAAATTCATTATCTATCACTGATGGCACATTATCTCTTCCGATATAATCTAAATAGCTAGACCATTTATAGTTCCTTAAGAATTCGCTGGCATTTTCCCAGTTTTTAATCCCATTCTCTTTCCATTTTGGCTCTACAAGATCTATGCAATTTAAATGAATATATCGAGAGAGATGCATTAAATATTCATCATTTTCTATTAAAATAGACTTAAACCTACCTTCAAAAAGAGCTCCGGTCCTTTTCTGTTCTTCATTAAAATAGTTTACATATCCTGTTCCTAGCTTATGCATAAATTTAGAGATGCCCTTATCTATCAATTGTTTCAAAATTAAATGAAAATGAGTAGGCATAAGG
>JAHJGB010000135.1 GCA_018824725.1 Candidatus Omnitrophota bacterium | reverse complement strand
CCCTACGGGAGTCGGACTCCGATAAAGGACTATGAGGAGATTTTATAACTTATGGATAAGGATGCTTTATATTTTCATTTTGCGAATCTTGGGCTGATAATTATCAGTATTTTCAGTATCCAGAAAATAGTAAGCCCTATGATAGTTGCATTGCTTGTGCTGGGCACCATAATCGGGTTTTTATTCAGCTGGTATGTGAAAAATTCCAGGCCGCCTCACATAGACACATTTATCGGGATGCTTTCCTTGGCAAGCGTGGTGGTGGTTCTGAGCAGGCTGTACGAGACAGATATGAGTTTTGAAAATCTGCTTAAGGTTTTTTCAACAGCCCTTGTGTGGCTCAGCCTTTTTCAATCCTTCGGCCTTAATACCCAGAAAAGCTACAGCCTTATTCAGTTTATTTCCGCAGCGCTCCTGATTTCTTCAGTAAGCCTGGCATTAGAGCAGGAGACGGTCTATGTTTTGTACCTGGCGGTTTTTTTATTCATACTTATTTTTACAATGCGTCTGGCGCTGGTATGTGAAAAACAAAACCTAGGTTCTTTGATAATAGGCGACAAGGAAGAGGTGATGAGCTTATGGCAGCAGATAAAAGTAGGGGCTATTATGTTTTCTATTATTTTGATCTTATCTGCGACAGTATACCCTGCGGTCCCAAGATTTAACAGCTTTTCTCTCGAGTGGGTGCCATCCGCATTACACGGCCTTCCTGAAAAAATACCCCTGCTGAAATTACTGAACTCCGCTCCAAAAACCATAAAAGACGCAAAGGTAAAAAAAGAACAGATAGTGGATGACAGCTCTAAGAAAAGAGAAGCCAACGGAAACGAACCAGAGAAAAAAGACCAGGAAAAAAAGAAAGAAGAGGTTACAAAAAGATTCCAAGCCAGCGATTACAATAAAAATATAGACTCTTTCAAGATAGAATCTCTTGTAATAAAATCAGATAAGCATGAAATGCCTCTGGGCCGGCAGGCAAATCTTACAGCGGAGATAAAATTGACCGACGGTTCTACTATCCCGGCTACCAAGCTGGTAGACTGGAAAGTTTCCGGTACTGCAAAGGTTTCTATGGATAAAAACGGAAAGCTGGCAGCGGAAAGAGAGGGTAGCGTTCAGGTGTCAGCAACTTATATAGGGACATTCAGCAATGATATAAATATAAAAATAACAGAGCCTATCAAGCCAAAAAAGAAAAAAGGTTTTTTAGCGCATTTGATTACTGCCTTATTGTGGATTATAACAGCCGCTATTTGTATTTTTGCGGGGCTTATTTTTATCAGGTCGCAGAAATTATCCCAGCTGCGCAGGAATAACCCCAAAGAATTCATAAAAGAGGTGTATTACGGCCTCTGTAGCGCGTTTAAGATTTACGGGGTCCCGAAATTCAACTATATGGCTTACAGGGAATTTTACAATCTTGCGAAAGAGCTTGTTTCCGTAAAGCCTGAACCTATGCAGGTATTGACGGAAGGATTTATGGAGGCGCGTTTTTCCACTCACGAAATTTTAGAAGAACATTCTCAAAAGACAATAGAGCTTTTTCATGAAGTAAAAGGCGTTGTTTTGGAAAAAGAAGGCAGGGGCAAGTTCTGGAAAGATATTTTATTCAGGCTGCGCGTATTGGACATATCGTTAATTCCGAAATAATAATCGCATAGGATTAACACTAAAGCTATGGGAGTCCGACTCCCATAGCTATTGCAGCTGTTAGGAACTTGACTTTGCAGTAAGTTTACTGTATCATACATCATTAACATTTAAAAAGGTCCTTCGCTTCGCCTATAATGCTCCTACGCCTGTCTCACTATCTCGGCAGGCTTGCTAAACGGCGCTCCTTATTCGTCGCGCCAGCAATGTCGCATTATTAGGCTTGCTCAGGATCAAATTTACTTCGCAAATTTGGAGGTATAAAATGGGTGAATGGGTTGGAAGAGGCAGAAAAGCGAGGAGATGTTATGGTTTTGACGAGATAGCGCTGGTTCCAGGCGGCGTTACAATAAATCCGCAGGAGGTGGATACCAGCTGGGAACTTGCAGGTAAGAAATATAAAGTTCCCATACTTGCTGCTGCGATGGATGGGGTGGTTGATGTTAATTTTGCAGTAGCCATGTCAAAGTTGGGCGGGATAGCGGTTTTGAATCTCAACGGCGTCCAGACTCGTTATGAAGACCCAGGGGACGTGCTTGAAAAGATAGCTCATGCAAGTCCTGAAGAGGCAACGAAACTAGTCCAGGCGCTTTATTTAAAACCTGTGCAAGAAAAACTTATTGCCAAAAGGATAAAAGAGATAAAAAGCAAAAAAGGCGTTGCTGTGGTGAGCTCTATACCTCAGGATGCGGAGAAATTCGGAAAGATAGCTCAAGAGACAGGCGCGGATATTTTTGTGATACAGTCAACTGTAATCAGCGTAAAGCATGTTTCCAGTGAATATAAAGTTGTGGATCTCGCAAAATTCATAAAATCTATGAAGATACCCGTGATTCTCGGAAATTGCGTGACGTATTCTGTGGCGCTGGAGCTTATGGAGACAGGGCCGAGCGCCCTTCTTGTGGGCATAGGGCCTGGCGCGGCTTGTACCACTCGCGGGGTTTTAGGAATAGGCGTTCCTCAGGTAACAGCGACTTCGGATATTGCGGCAGCCAGAGATTTTTATTACAAGAAAACAACAAAATATATACCTATCATCACAGACGGCGGAATGGATTCAGGCGGGGACATATGCAAGGCATTTGCATGCGGCGCGGACGCTGTAATGGTAGGGTCTGCTTTTGCAAGGGCGAAAGAAGCTCCGGGTAAAGGGTATCACTGGGGTATGGCTACGCCTCACGCTAATCTGCCACGCGGAACAAGGATTCATGTCGGCACAACAGGCAGTCTGGAAGAGATACTTTTAGGCCCAGCTAAACTAGACGACGGCTCCCAGAATTTAGTAGGCGCACTTATGACATCAATGGGAAATCTCGGCGCAAGAAATATCAGAGAGATGCAGCTGACGGATATTATCATCGCCCCATCTATTAAGACTGAAGGAAAAATAATGCAACGCGTCCAAAAGGTCGGGATGGGGAAATAAATTACTCATGATGGGAGTCGGACTCCCATCATGAGTATGAGCGATGAGAGAGTGATGGGAGTCCGACTCCCATCACTAGCAATATATGAATAAACAGGGTTTTGTCTTTAATTCCTAATTACTAGTTCCTCTTTTATAAGATGCTACATTCCGATTTTGTTCATCTTCACGTCCACACGCAGTACAGCCTTCTTGACGGCGCATGTCTGATATCCCATCTTACAGACCTGGCCAGGCGGATGAAAATGCCTGCCTGCGCAATAACAGACCACGGCAACATGTTCGGCGCAATTGAGTTCTATCAGTCCTGCATATCGCACGGAATAAAGCCCATAATAGGTTCAGAGGTTTATATCGCCCCAAAAGGTAGGCTCGAAAAAACATATTCTTCGGGCGAAGAAACCGCAAACCACCTGATATTGCTCGTAAGGGATGAAACCGGATATAAAAATTTAATGAAACTGGTTTCCATAGGTTATCTAGAAGGTTTTTATTATAAGCCCAGGATAGATAAAGAGGTTCTTGCAAAATATTCAGAAGGATTAATAGCCCTTTCCAGCTGCCTGAAAGGCGAGATCCCGCGGTTTGCGATGAACAATAAAGAAGAAAAGGTAAGGCAACTCGCAGCTGAATACCGCGATATAATGGGCAAGGAAAATTTTTATTTTGAACTGCAGGATAATTCCATCCCGGAGCAAAAACAAGTTGCCAATGAGCTCATAAGACTGGGCAAAGAATTGGGCATAGGCCTTGTGGCCACAAACGACGTGCATTATCTCACCAAAGACAGCGCAAAGGCCCACGAAGCCCTGCTATGTATACAGACTCAGACCACGCTTAGTGATCCTAACCGGATGAGGCTTCAGACAGACCAGTTTTATTTTAAATCCGCAGAAGAGATGAAGGCGCTTTTCAGGGAAGTGCCGGAAGCTATTTCAAACACAATAAAAATAGCGGAGAGATGCAATCTGGAGCTGGATTTCAAAAAAACTTTTCTTCCTCATTATATTGTCCCGCAGGGTACAACGCGCGAAAAGTACATTAAAGATTTGTGCGAACAAAACCTTCCGCTCAGGTATAAAGAAATCACCCCTCAGATAAAAAACAGGCTGGAAAATGAACTCAAGGTAATAAATAAAGCGGGCTACACCAGCTATTTCCTTATAGTGTGGGATTTTGTCAATTACGCAAAATCAAAAGGCATAGCAGTGGGCCCTGGCAGAGGCTCTGCGGCAGGAAGCATTGCAAGTTATCTTCTGGGCATAACAGATATAGACCCCCTGCGGTACAAGCTCCTCTTCGAAAGATTTTTGAATTCCGAGCGCGTCAGCATGCCTGATATAGACATAGATTTCTGTTATGAAAAAAGAGGCGAGGTAATAGATTATGTAATTCAAAAATACGGCAAGGATAACGTAGCCCAGATTATAACATTCGGGACCATGGCTGCCAGGGCAGTTTTAAGGGACGTGGGAAGGGCGATGAACCTGCCGTATGCGGACGTGGATAAAATCGCAAAACTTGTGCCCATGGATCCAGATGTGACGCTGGAGCTTGCGCTTCAGCAGGAGCCTGAAATAGCCAAGCTCTACAAAGAAGATTTAAGGGTAAGAGAGCTTATCGATATCTCAAAAAAATTAGAAGGCCTTACGCGCCACGCCTCTACGCACGCCGCAGGCGTTGTCATAAGCGAAGATTTGCTGACCAATCACGTCCCACTTTTCAAGACGAGCGACGATCAGATTTCAACAGGATATGCGATGGGGTCGCTTGAAAAAATAGGGCTTTTGAAAATGGATTTTCTGGGCTTAAGAACCCTGACTGTTATTCAGGAGGCGCTTAAGATAATCAACAGGGTGAACCAGATAAGCCTTAAAGTGGAAAATATCCCGATGGATGATCCCAAGACATATAAGCTCTTGAACAACGCAGAATCCACGGGGATATTCCAGTTAGAAAGTTCAGGCATGAGGGACTTATTGAGAAAATTGAAGGCTGAAAAATTTGAGGATATAATCGCGCTATTGGCGCTGTACAGGCCGGGCCCCATAGGAAGCGGGATGTTAGACGATTATATGAAACGCAAGCACGGCAAAGTAGATGTGAGATACGACCATCCGCTTCTTGAGGCGAGCCTGAAAGAGACATACGGGATTATTGTTTACCAGGAACAGGTAATGACCATAGTCTCCAGCCTTGCGGGTTTTTCGCTTGCCCAGGCGGATCTTTTAAGAAGGGCGATAGGCAAGAAGACCCCGGAAATAATGGAACAACAGAGAAAGGCGTTCATCGACGGAGCTGTGAAAAATAAAATTGACAGACGCATTGCGGAAAAGATATTCAGTCTGATAGAGCATTTTGCCGGGTACGGCTTTAATAAAAGCCATTCAGCCGCATACGCGATGATATCCTACAGGACAGCCTATCTTAAAGCCAATTATCCTGTTGAGTTTATGACGGCGCTTCTGACAAGCGAAAAAGATAACACCGATAAAATAGTTGAATATATAGACGAGGCAGAGCGCATGGGCATAAAGATATTGCCGCCTGATATCAATGAGAGTTACGCAAACTTTACGATGATAAATAAAAATGAAATAAGATTCGGGCTGAGCGCTGTTAAAAATGTCGGAGAAGGCGCTATAGAATCAATAATCGAGGCCAGAAAAAAATACGGACGTTTCTCAAGCCTGTATGAATTCTGCGAAAGGACAGACTCCAGGCTAGTCAATAAAAAGGTGCTGGAAAGCCTGATCAAATGCGGGGCATTTGACAGCGCGGGCTTAAGGAGATCGCAATTGATGGCTATTTTGGCTGAGGCAATGGATGCGGCAAGTTCCGCGCACAAAGAATCAGCAGCCGGCCAGATGACGCTTTTTACAGAAACCAGTTCTTCCCGCCAGGTGCCTGATATGAAAGAGTGGCCGGAGAGCCAGCTGTTGAATTTTGAAAAAGAAATGATAGGGTTTTATATAACAGGCCATCCGCTGGCCAAATACGAAAAGATTCTGAAAGAATACTCCACTGCGGCGAGCACCGGGTTAAAAGATCTTGAGGACGGCCAGAAAGTATGGTTCGGGGGAATCATAAATAAAATAAAAAATACAGTCACCAAGCGCGCAGGCGAGAAAATGGCTATAATGATGATGGAAGACATGGAAGGCAGCGTAGAGGCGCTTGTATTTCCGAATTCGTATAAAAATGTTTCTAAATATATAGTGCCCAACTCCGCAATATTTATAAACGGTAGGCTGAACCTTAAAGAGGAAAGGTCCAAGATAATAGTCGAAGAAATAATCCCGATCACTGACGCAAGAAAAAAATTCACCCAATCTGTTTCAATAGATTTTTTATCCCAGGGAATAGATGAAGAGCTTTTTGAAAGATTAAGAACGGTGTTTAGCAGGTATCAGGGCGATACACCTGTTTACCTTAATTTTTTAACAAAGACAAACGGTTCCTACCGCATGCTTGTGGATAGAAAACTTTTCGTGAGCCCGACCAACGAACTTGCCGCTGAACTTGAGACCTTGATCGGCCGGGAACATATCAAATTCGAAAAATCCGGCCCATCCTCTCCAAACAACTAGAAAACTATGGGAGCCCGACTCCCATAGTGCCTGCTAATCCCAAGTTGTTTGAATTTGTTTGCGCCGCAAAAGTCTTTGCGGCATCAAACAGAAAATGAAGCCCATCCGGATTAAAGCCCGGGGTTCCTATGGGCGGAATACTGAGCCCCGATTTATCGGGGCGAATGTATAGCCGCCAGTTGGCATTTTTTGTTTGACAATACGGCCGCAACCTGTTACACTACCCATTGTATTTACGATAGATATAAAAAAACCAAGGAGGCTATTATGGCCAAGAGTATGACTAAAAAAGACATCGTGATGAAGGTATCGACTGATACTAATATCAAGCAGATAGACGTTAAAAAAGTAGTGCAGATGACGTTTGATATTATAGTTGACGCCCTGGCGAAAGGCGAAAAAATAGAGCTCAGGAATTTCGGGGTTTTTAAGACAAAATCAAGGAAAGGCCGTATGGGCCGCAATCCTAGGACAGGCGACCAGGTTCCTGTCCTGCCTAAAAGAGTAGCTGTGTTTAAACCCGGCCTAGTCATGAAGATAAAAGTAAAATAAAATGATAAAAGCTTTACGCGGCACAAAAGATATTCTGCCCGATGAAATAAGCCTCTGGCAGCGCATAGAGGCTATTGGCAGAGATATATTTTATATATATGGTTATAACGAGATAAAGACGCCTATCATAGAAGAGGCGTCTTTATTTACAAGAAGCATAGGCGGCGCAACAGACATTGTCCAGAAAGAGATGTATGTTTTTTGCGACAGGGGAGGAAGGAATATCGCTTTGAGGCCGGAGGCCACGGCTTCGATTGTCCGTTCATACATAGAAAATTCTCTATCTCAATCAGGCAGAGGCTCTAAATTATTTTATATAGGCCCTATGTTCAGGGCCGAGCGTCCCCAACAGGGCAGGCAGAGGCAGTTTTATCAGATAGGCCTTGAGGCGATAGGATCGGACAATCCTTTTATTGACGCAGAGGTTATTGCGGTTAGTGTAAGATTTCTTGAACGCCTGGGGATTGAAAAATTTCATGTAAAATTAAACAGCCTTGGCTGCCAGAAAGATAAAATCAGAGTCATAGAAAAACACAAAGAGAACCTCAGGCCTCATATTGAGAAATTATGCGAGACTTGCAAGGCAAGGTTTGATAAAAACGTGCTGAGGATTTTTGACTGCAAAGAGGTTTCTTGCAGGGCTATTGTTGAAAATGTCAGGCTAGAGAAAGCGCTTTGCTATGAATGTACAAGCCATTTTGAAAGGGTTAAAGCCGGTCTGGATGCAATAGGGATTAAATACACAATAGATCATAAAATAGTCAGGGGGATTGATTATTATACCGGGACTGTTTTTGAAATAACGCAAGGATCGCTTGGGGCAAAAGACGCCATATGCGCGGGCGGAAGATATAATAACCTGGTCAAAGAATTGGGCGGGAAAGATACGCCGGCAATCGGGTTTGCGTTCGGAATGGAGAGGCTGGTTTTAGCTTTAGGAGATACCAAAGAGGCGGAGGGCGCAGGGTTAGGGGTGGATGTTGTTGTGGCAGTTACAGGGGAACAGCTTTATGGTGAAGCGTTTAAATTGACAGAGTCCTTGCGTAAGGCTGGAATCGCAAGTGAAATAGATTATGACGCAAAAAGTTTAAAGGCCCAGATGAGAAAGGCAGAAAAACTGGGCGCGAAGTTTGTGATTATTGTGGGAGAAGAAGAGCTCAAAAAAGGCAAGGTTATTCTCAGAGATATGAAGAACAGCAATCAGGAAGAAGTGTCTTTGAGCGAAATCATAACTAAATTAAAGTGAAAGTCTCTATTGGAGTCCGACTCCCATAGTAATACTAGGGGAGTCGGACTCCGATAGAAGCGCTAAAGAAAGGTCATAATGAAACGGACGCATACGTGCGGGGAATTGACTGCAAAGGATATCGGCAAGAAGGCAATGCTGGTAGGATGGGTGCATAATAGGCGGGACCACGGAAAATTGATTTTTATAGACATACGAGACAGATACGGCATTACCCAGATAGTGTTTTTTAAAATGAAGACTGCGGAAGAGCTGCGCAGCGAATATGTCATAGCAGTCAAAGGCGTAGTGCAGCAGAGGCCCAAAGGCACGGAAAATCCTAACATACCGACCGGCGAAGTCGAGCTGGGCGTAAACGAGCTTGAGATAATAAACCCTTCCCTGACCCCGCCTTTTGAATTAGATAATGTCGGGGAGATCTCAGAAGAAGTAAGGCTTAAATACAGATATATTGATCTAAGAAGGCCGGATGTCCAGAAAAAACTTATTTTGCGGCACAAGATAATAAAATCAATAAGGGATTTTCTGGATAAAAAAGATTTCATAGAGGTGGAAACGCCTATACTCACAAAATCCACGCCTGAAGGTGCCAGGGATTTTCTGGTCCCGTCCAGGCTTAATAACGGAAAATTTTTCGCACTTCCGCAATCTCCGCAGTTATTCAAGCAATTATTAATGGTATCCGGGTTAGAAAGATATTTCCAAATAGCAAAGTGTTTCAGGGATGAAGACCTTCGCTCTGACAGGCAGCCTGAATTCACACAGCTTGACATGGAGTTTTCTTTTACGGACGAAGAGGAGATCTTTGAAACAATGGAAAAGCTCCTTAAATATGCATTCAAAAAATCTATGGGGCTTGAGCTCAAGATTCCTTTTCCGAGAATGTCGTACAAAGAGGCAATGGAAAAGTATAGTTCAGACAAACCTGACATAAGAGAAGAAAAGACCGGTTTTCAATTTTTATGGGTCACGAGTTTTCCTTTATTCAGGTATAACGAAGAAGAGAAAAAATGGGACATGGAGCATCATCCGTTTACATATCCTTTATTGGAGGACGTTGATTTAATAGAAAAGGATCCGGCAAAGGTCAGGTCCAGGGCTTACGACCTTGTAATAAACGGGGTTGAGATAGCTTCCGGGAGCATCAGGATACACAAAAGAGATTTGCAGGAAAAGATATTCAACCGTATAGGCCTGAGCATGGACGAGGCAAGGGAGCGTTTCGGATTTCTGCTGGAGGCATTTGAATACGGCGCGCCTCCGCACGGAGGCATTGCGCTTGGCCTGGACAGGCTTATAGCGCTGATGACTAGTTCGGATACGATAAGGGATGTGATAGCTTTTCCAAAGACCCAAAAGGCTGTTTGTCCTTTGACAGACGCGCCTTCGTCTGTAGACGAGAGGCAGTTAAAAGAGCTGGGAATTAAAATAGTCAGTGAATAAGAATGGAAGTCTGACTCCCATAGGGAGTCGGACTTCCATAGGCTAAAAAAGGAGGGGGTATGAAGAACTTGATTCTATGTTGTATTTTGCTTGTCATGTTTATTTTTTCAGGATGCGTTATGAGGACTTATACCACTGAAATGGACAGGGTTGATCAGGAAATATACGGCAATAGAGGAGTTATCATGGGCACCCCGCCTGCGGTTGAAGAGACAACCCGGGTAAGAAAGACCAGGACAATTTACAATGTAGAGGTAGAAGTGCCTTCGGCATACAAACCGCGAGGCGAGGAGAAGATTAAAATCAATGATAAAGAACTGTACGGAAACAGAGGCTATATGCAGGGAAGCCTGTCTCCGGAAAAAGAGGTTTATGTTTCTAACGGCAGAGAAGAAAAGGTTTCTACTGCCACAAGGCTTAGCGGTGGGATGAGTTCCGCAAAGATGCCGCAGATAGTTTACAGCGAACCTTCTTCGTCTTCCGGTTCAGGCAATGCGGTTCAAAAGGAATATTATGTTGTCCAGAAAGGCGATACCCTTCAAAAGATATCCCAGAAGGTTTTCGGGACTACACAAAAATGGACCAGCATATACGAAGCAAATAAGCATGTTCTGAAGAGCCCGGACAGGATACGCCCCGGCCAGAAGCTCGTTATACCGAAATAGCAAAGGGCGCATAAGAACATAAGCGCACAAGCGCATAAGTTAAAAGATAAAATCCATGGATTTAAGTTTTTGCTTATGCTCTTTTGTTCTTGTGCACTTATGCACCCATGTATTTTATGGAAAAAGTTTTGACCATAGCAAATAGCGACGAAGCCAGGCAGCTTTTCGGGAGTTGTGACGAAAACCTGAGAATGGTGGAGTCTAATTTCTGCGTAAAAATTGTATCGCGGGGAGAAGCATTGGCCATAAAAGGCGCGAAAGAGTCTGTAGATAAAAGCGCGAAGCTTTTGGAAGAAATGCTTTTTGTGATTCGCAGGGGCGGGAACATAAGAAGGGATGAGCTTTCCTATTCCATAAGGTCTTTCAAGAAAAACCCTGAAATTGATATTGAATCAATATACCTTGATAGGATAGAGGTTTCTTCCAAGAGGCAATTTATAACGCCTAAAACAGCAGGCCAGAAAAGATACGTAGACGCCATAAGGCAGCACGACATAGTGTTCGGGGTGGGCCCGGCAGGCACAGGCAAGACGTATCTTGCCATGGCAATGGCTGTGAACGCGCTTAAAAAACAGGAAGTCTCCAGGATTATTCTCACAAGGCCTGCTATTGAGGCTGGCGAGAACCTTGGGTATCTGCCCGGAGACCTTTATCAAAAAGTTACGCCGTATCTCAGGCCGCTGTATGACGCGCTTTATGACATGATGGAAACAAACGAGATACAGAACTCGATAGAGCGCGGGGTCATAGAAGTTGCGCCGCTCGCTTATATGAGGGGCAGGACGCTGAATGATTCTTTTATCATCCTTGACGAGGCCCAAAATTCTACCACAGAGCAAATGAAGATGTTTCTTACGCGGCTCGGATTTAATTCCAAGACGGTTATCACCGGAGATAATACGCAGAGCGACCTTCCGCATGGCAGGGAATCGGGCCTCAGCCATGTCAGGAAAATACTCAGTCATATAAAAGGCATATCGTTTGTATATTTTACAGGCGAAGACGTGGTCAGGCACTCTCTCGTGCAGGAAATAATAAAGGCTTATGAAGAAAATTCTAAATAAAAAACACAGATTCGGCGGGATTTCTACCAAGGCGTCTCATATTTTGATAGCGCTTATTACGTGCCTGATTCTGGTGGCGGTTGTAGAGTGGGATTCCAGTTTGTTTAAGACAGAGTTCCGCGAAGGCGACATAGTGCTTAAATCAATATACGCGCCTTTTGATTTTAAAATAAAAGGGGACATAGATTACAAAGCCACAGAGGCGGTAAAAAAAGAGGCGATGGCACTGGTGCCGCCTGTATATCTGATAGACAGCTCTGCAAAAGAAGCCATTCTAAGTAAAGTTAGTCTGTTTTCTGATTCAATAAAGACGCTCAAAGAAGATACAAACACAGAGGATAGGCTTTCAAAAATAAAAGAAACTATTGCGCCTTACGACATACCTTTAGCGATAGTAAATAGCATCCTCGATCTTAAAGATCCCCAGGGATTTTTTGCAGAAGCAATAAAAATGATAGAATATATAACAGATATGGGAGTCATTACTGCCTCAGATCTGGCTAGCCTCAATAAAGACCTTGTAAAGACAGTTACATTGATAGATAAATCCAAAAATACAGAGCAGGCAAAGTTTACAGAAGAGCTGGTGTCTTTTTCCGATATAAGAAAAAAGACAGATTCGATTTTGGCCTCCCTTAAAGACAGGAAAGAAAAAAACATCCTTGTAGATTTTATAAGTTCGGTATTGAGCCCTAATTTAATATATCAGGAAGATGAAACAAATTTCAGAAAACAGGCTGCAGCTGCAAAGGTCAAGCCGATCTATACTATGGTGGATATCAAAAAGAATGAACTGATACTCACCAAGGGCGAGCGCATATCAAAATCCAACCTGGCAAAGCTTGAGGCTATTGAAAAACGCGAGCCGTACCCTATTAAGGTAGTGGCGGTTTTCGGCATTGTTTTAATAATAGCATTATTCATGCTGCTTCTCGTGTTTTATATTGAGTTCTATGAGCCTAATCTGATAGTGGGCAACAAGGAACTGATGCTTCTGGCCTCAATCGTTATTCTTATGACTCTGGCGGCGAAACTCATTGTTATGTCTCCGTGGCCGAGCAATCTGATCCCCGTG
>JAHJGB010000134.1 GCA_018824725.1 Candidatus Omnitrophota bacterium | reverse complement strand
TATTGTGCCTGCCTAAAAGGTCTGCTATATTTGCAAGGACGCCTGGTTTATCTATTGCAGAAAAATGCGCATAGTACCTGGTTACAACATCGTCCATTTTCTTGAGATTTTTTATTTCAATATCTTTAGAAATTACAGATTTCGCTGAATTTTTTCCGCAGGTAATCTTATAACCAATATCCACTATGTCGCTCAATACAGCGCTTGCAGTAGGCAATTTACCTGCGCCCTGGCCATAGAATAACTGCTTGCCTACTAAGTCAGCCTCTATAAATATCGCATTATACACGCCTGAAACAGATGAAAGCAGATATTCTGAAGGCAAAAGAGTGGGATGAACCCTGACTTCTAACTCATTGCCATAGCGCTTTGCTATCGCAAGGAGTTTTACCACATAGCCGAGCTCTTTTGCATACTGGATATCCAGATTAGAGATATCTTCAATGCCTTCTACAAAAATATCATTCACATCCACTCTCTTCCCAAAGGCCAGAAGCGAAAGTATGGCAATCTTGTGGCTGGAATCCAGGCCTTTTATATCCAAAGAAGGATCTTTTTCAGCATAACCTTTTGACTGCGCCTCTTTAAGCGCAGCTTTAAAGCTAGAGCCCTGGTTTGACATGTTTGATAGTATATAATTCGAAGTGCCATTAAGAATTCCAAATATGCCGGAAAATCTATTGCCCACCATGCCTTCGCGTATTGCCTTTATAATAGGAATCCCTCCGCCCACGCTAGCCTCAAAGTATATTTCCCTGTTAGAGTCTTTGGCTTTCTGAAAAATTGCCCCGCCTTCAGTTGCCAGCAATAATTTATTTGCGGTGACTATATGCTTGCCTTTTGACAACGCCTTCATCACAATCTCTTTTGCAAGGTGAATCCCCCCTATCAATTCAACAACAATATGGATACTGGGATCATCTATCACCCTATCAAAATCCTTGGTAAGCATTTTTTTAGGGATATTTACATCTCTTTTGAAAGACAGGTCCTTGTCGCAAACCAATGAAAGATTAAAATCTATTCCGGTGCGTTTTAATAACAGACTTCTCCTCTCCATCAGAAACCTTGCAACGGCCGATCCTATTGTTCCAAAACCTATTAATCCGATATTTATTTGATTCTTCAATTTTTTATCCATGATCCGCCAGTCTTCTTATAGCCTCTCTTACATTTTTATCTATATCTACGAATACTACCCTGGTTTCACACATAATACCTTTTGCCAGCTGTATTGAATCCACAACCCGCGCCTTGACTATAACATAATCTAAAAATTCAGGCAGTCTTAGCTTGATTTTTAAAACAATATCTTTCTCGAATTTCCTGTCAGAGATAAATAATAATCCCCCTTCGCTCAGATTTTTAGTCTGGGATATGTCAAATTTTAAATCCTCGCCTTTTATGGGCGCGTATGAAACAATATAGTTTCCGCTTATTCTCTTAAATTTCCTTTTTTCAAACTTAATATCGTCCGGCTGAGAATCTTCTTTATTTTCCATAAAATAGCCTTTTATTTAAAATGGTCGGGACGGCTGGATTCGAACCAGCGACCCCTTGAACCCCATTCAAGTGCGCTAGCCAACTGCGCCACGCCCCGTCATTATATAACTGCTATATTTTCAAGCAGTTGTGAAACATCAATTTTTTCAAGTTTTTTAGAATGTTGCTCTGGTGTACAAATAGTGTCCATTTGGCGCTCCAAAATACCCATTGCATGTCTCTTATAGTCTTGCGATAAATGGCTATATCTAAGCGTCATTCTAATGTCTTTGTGACCCAAAAGTTCTCTTACTGTATTTATATCAACTCCAGACATTACTAACTGGCTCGCAAATGTATGTCTAAGGTCATGAAATCTGAAGTTAAGTATACCTGATTTTTTCAATGCTGTCCAGAAAGACTTTCTAATATCGTGATAAGGCTTGCCATCTTTGTCGCAAAAAACATATGGACTTTCTGTATGCTTTGGCACACTAATCGCTCTTAAAACAAGAAACAAGAATATTAGTAAGCCTGGCAGGCTTATAAAAAGTATCTTACGCGGCATAAACTTAACATTCATAGAAGCAATCGATTATTTAAAACTTATTGAATATATCTCAAAAATCTTAATCTGGTTTTTCCATCTTCATCGAACACTGGCTTCTGAAAATTTGCATGTTTATATTTATCTAATTTTTGTTTTAAGAATTTAATTTTATTTTTTTCTGAATAAACCAGGTTGTTTAATTCCGCCGAATCATTTTTTAAATTATAAAGCTCAAATCCTGTATTATCGCTACCGGTATATATCAACTTCCACTCATTATTTATGATAGATTTTACCGCATGGCCTACGTCGGAGAAGATATATGGGCAAGGATATTTCTCTTTCCCTAAAATTATTCCTAAAAGACTTACCCCTTCCATTTTCTTAGCCTTATCTATTCTCAAAATATCGAGGATAGTTGGCGCTATATCAAGATGAGCGCTAACTTGAGTATTAATTACCTTATCTCGTGGAATAATTTTATCATATTTGATAATCAGGGGGACCCTGATAAGCGGCTCGTATAAAAAACACCCATGGAAAAAATAATAATTGTGTTCGCCAAACAGTTCGCCATGATCGGATGTGATAATAATCATTGTCTTCTTATCCAATTTGAGTCCTATTAAATTGCTTAACATTCTCCCGATTTCATTATCTATCGCCCTAATAGCTCCATCATATTGGGCAATATAATAATCGGGATTAACTATATATCTTCTTTTCTTTTTGTATAATTCCTCTGGTATTCCTCCAAAATAAAGATGTCTACCAGATATCTTTTCATGCCCAGCTTTAACGATAACAGGTAATTCTTTTTCCTTATCATATAGTTCATCATTTATAAATAAGTTACTATAATATGACCTTGCCGGAGGATAACTTATGGTATATGGACGATGGGCATCAAAATAATGAACCCAAACAAAGAAGGGTTTATTTAAATTTTTTTCAAAAAACTTTATTATTCTACTAGATATACTGTGTGAATTATTGTCTGAAACATAAAATATATCAAAACCTTTATTAAATCCATGAAGATTGTTTATACCACTTCCCACAAACATAGTTTTATATCCTTTGGATTTCAAGACTTCAGCGATAGTAGAAAGATTAGGATTTAACGTATATCCCCATTCTAATAATGAATGCGTATGCGGCAAAGTAGAAGTTAATATGGTGCTCAATGATGTGGCAGTATGTGAAGATTGCGCAAAGGCTTTACTAAACAAAACTCCTTCCTTAGCTAGTTCATCTATAGCGGGAGAGGTGTTCCTTTTGTATCCGTAGCAACTCAAATGGTCGCTTCTCAAGGAATCGATACTAACTAAAAGCACATTAGGTTTATCATCCCGATTTAAGCAATGCGGAAGATAAATGACGCAAGCAATAACTATCAGAGAAATTATAGAAAATTTTAACAAATCTTGTTTTTTATTATATAAATACATGCGCATATAAAAGGGCGAGATTCTGAATCCCACAGGGTATAAGGAGTCAAAGACTGGTGTACAAATAGTGTCTATATTAACAGTCTATGGCCATAAACAACTATTAATAACCACAAATAAAAAATCCCCGCAACTTCTTTACAGGCTTTATAGTTATAACAATCTCAATAAGTTACAAAATAGTCTTGATTTGAACTCCATTCAAGTGCGCTAGCCAACTGCGCCACGCCCCGCTGTTTTTAAGTGTCTTAAAGTATGCCCTATATACAGGAAGGTTTCAAATCATACCACGGTAGATTGATGGGAGGGTAGATTGATGGGAGTCGGACTCCCATCAATCAGGTTCAAATTATTCGGCTTTCGGCTCCCGGGTCATTAATTCGTTGACGGCCAGGAGAGGTGACTTATTTTCAAATAAAACCGCATGCACCTGCTGGGTGATGGGCAGCTCTATATT
This sequence comes from Candidatus Omnitrophota bacterium, assembly GCA_018824725.1. Taxonomy (GTDB): domain Bacteria; phylum Omnitrophota; class Gorgyraeia; order Gorgyraeales; family Gorgyraeaceae; genus UBA10183. Next base: position 26,196 of record JAHJGB010000134.1, on the reverse strand, counting down.
ATATTTTTTACCGAGCTCTACTGCTGCGGCCGAAGTCCATGCGCCTTCTATCTCCATGACACTCTTACTGAGAAGAAACTCAGGTTTATTGCCTTTTCCGATTTGCTCGCCGAACTTGTGATTTCTTCCTTCAGGGCTAATGCATGTGGTAATCATATCCCCAAGCCCGCTTAACCCCTGAAAAGTCTCACTGCTAGCTCCCATTACCAGGCCAAGGCGCGTCATCTCTGTCAGGCCTCTGGTAAGTATAGCTGCTTTTGTATTTGCCCCGAACCCAAGGCCATCTGAAATACCCGAGGCAATCGCTATCACATTTTTAAAAGCCCCGCCGAGCTCCACGCCTATCACATCTTTATTGGTATAAACCCTGAAACGCTCTGCCCTGAATATATCGCTAACCTTCCTGGCAAAAATCTCATCCTCTGACGCCACCACCACAGCTGTGGGAATCCCTCTTGCCACTTCAGGCGCTATGCTAGGCCCTGACAATACTGCAATATCCCTATCTCCCAGAGCCTCTTTAGCCACCTCACTCATTCTCTTAAGAGTCTTCCCTTCTATGCCCTTTGCGACGCTCACGAAACCAGCCTGCGATTCTCTGAGGATCTTTTTATTTTTTGTAACAATATCCCGCAAAAACCGGGACGGTATAGCCAGGACTATCAGGTTAGAACCTTCGCACGCAGCATACATATCGTCTGTAAGCTGGACAGTCTTCGGGATCCTGAATCCGGCTAGGAATTTTTTGTTCTCCCCGTCCTTTTTTATAGCTTCTATATCTTCTTTAAAGGCGCTCCAGAGCGATACGTCAAACCCTTTATTTTTCAATAAAATGGCCAGCGTCGTGCCCCATCCGCCATCTCCTAAAACCGATATTTTCACATAACCTCCTGAATTTATTTAAGTTTAGCATAAGCCGGCAATGTAGTCAATACATGATTCCCGAGGATCAGATGATGAGCTTGGAAAGGATTATTGTGCCTTTGAAAACAGACGGGTTTTGCGAAACAAGGCTGAAATCAAATTTCTTCAATATCGCCAAAATAGGCGGTTTTGCAATCTGTGATACAAATTTAATGATATTAGCCATTTCCCCTTCTATCTGAAGCTCTATGACGCACTCTTTATAAAGGCCTTTCTCAATTTCCTGGCTGGGTTTTATATTGCTGGTTTTTATGCCTAGCATATCTGCCTGGTGCTCCATATCATTTAAAATATTGGATATATTTTTAGCGGATTTTGCATACTCATTATATTCCTGGATAATAGAATCCCGCCTCTTAATCAACCTGATACCTTTATTCATTTTTGCTCTTTTAACCGCTATTTCGTTATTCAAAATCTGCCACTTTTTAAATCCTGCTTCTATTATGAAATTATACAGGAACGCCGTAACAATAACTATTATAGTTATGCTGAAAATATATTTTTCCCTCTTTGAAATGCTTGAAAGTATCATACTAAAATGCAAAACACGCTATGTTAAAATCAGTAAATTTTTGATTTTCTATTTCTTTTTTAGTAGCATATCTCACTTCTACCTTTTTAAAATATCCTGATTTTTCAAGAGCCTTTATAAAATTAAATACGCTGGGCATCTCTCTGGCCTTGCCCTTACAATAAAGGACACTTCTACCCTCGCAATCAAATCCTTCCAGGAATATATCTTTCGGCGCAAGGGCGTAACATTCCTTTAAAATATCCACGATGCGCCCACCCTCTTCTTTCTGATATTTTAAAAGTTCCGTCTTTTTTAGAAAACTGTTCAGCTGATTCATTTCTTTCTGCATCTTATCTGTTTCTTCGGTAAGCATTAAGATTTCCTCATTTTTTTCCCGGGTTTTGAAAACAAAAAAACCTGCTAGCATACTAACAGCAGCCAGCAAAAGAAAAAAAGTCACTAAAGCCTGTTTCGCATTTTCCATATTTGATCTTTTATCAATGTATTCTGTAGGCAAAAGACCTATCTCCAGAGGCATGCCTGGGCTTATCAAATCCCCATTGTGTTCATAAAAATCCAATGGGATTGAAAAGGCTTCTTTTATTTCAGATTTCATGTTTTCCATATTCAGATTTGAGCCGTACATAACAATCAACTCTTCTACATCTTTATTGCCTTTATCTCTTTTATACGAAAGAAGTGTTCTATTAATTTCGTCCAGCCAGTCTTCAGAACTGTTCAGTCCTCTGGAAAAAACAGGCTTGAGCCCATCTAATATCATAATCTCTGAACGATCTATCTCTATATTTATAACCAGGCTTACCTTATCCTGTTTAATTATGCCTTTTGTTAAAAGATATAAATACAATAATTCTGTCTCCAGCCTTACGCTGTCCGGCACACCCCCTTTCTCCGCCAGCATCTCTTCTACATGCTGCTTTTTTGCAATAACAAGCAATATATAAGAAAACCCTCTTTTGTATGAACCCAGATTTCTGAAACTTACTATTAAATCTTCTTTCGGATAAGGAAATTCTTTAATTGTCTGCAGCTCTACCATGTCTTTAATCTCAAAAAAATCCACAGAAGGCAGCTCTATAAATCTCAAGGCCGTCTTATTTCTTGGGATAATAAGGATGTCTTTTGACCTCTTCACTTATTCCTCTTTTGTTACCCTGGCAATTTCGCTGATAGTCGTTATGCCTTTTTTTATCTTTTCCATGCCGTCCATCCTGAGAGTGCGCATCCCTGATTCCAATGCCTTATTTTTTAGCCGGCCTGACGGCAGCCGCTTTAAAATCATTTCCCGGATCTCGTCTGTCATTATTAAAAACTCATATATCGCTGTCCTTCCTTTATATCCTGTAGTTTTACATGATTCGCAGCCCTTGCCTTTGCAATCAAGGCAAATAACCCTAACAAGTCTCTGGGCAATAAAACATTCTACTGAACTAGCTATAAGATACGGTTCAATGCCTATATCTAAAAGCCTGGCTATACCGCCTGCCGCATCATTTGTATGAAGAGTGCTAAAAACCAAATGGCCTGTCAAAGCGACCCTTATGGTTATTTCCGCTGTCTCAAAATCCCTGACCTCTCCCAGCATCATAATATCAGGGTCATGCCTTAACATAGACCTTAACCCTGCGGCAAAATCAAACCCTATCTTTGGATGAACCTGCATCTGAGTTATACCTTTTAACTGGTACTCTATGGGGTCTTCTATGGTTATAATCTTTATATCCTTATTGTTTATCTTGGATAAACATGCATAGAGCGTAGTGGTCTTGCCGCTGCCTGTAGGGCCTGTAACGAAAATTATCCCATGCGGCTTCTTTATAAGTTTTTCCAGCTCTTGAATATCGCAAGGCGATAATCCCAGATTCTCCAGGCTATAAAGCATGGAACTGATAAGAATCCTGATATCCACGCTCTCCCCGAATTGCGTAGGCAATATAGACACCCTCAAATCCATCTCTTGTCCGCTGACTTTAATTTTTATCCTGCCGTCCTGGGGAAGACGGCGCTCTGCAATATCCAGATTAGCCATAATTTTTATCCTGGAGACTATGGCTGATTTAAAATACGCTATGTTCCGGGGTATAGGCAAATCATATAAAATACCGTCCATCCGATATCTGATTCTGACATCATCTTCATACGGCTCTATGTGCACATCCGTGGCATTATCATTTACAGCCTGGCTGAGCATCTGATTTACAAACTTCACTATAGACGCTTCCTGGGCCAAATCATCTATATTTTCCATCCCAGAGTCTTGAGCCAATAAATCCTTATCCGTATCGCTAGCGCCCATAATTCCTTCTATGGTTTCAGCGCCCAGGCCATAGTATTCTTTAATAGCTTCTAGTATATCAGCAAGGCTTGCTCGCGCAGGCTCTATCTTAAATCCCAGAAATAAACCAATTTCGTCCAAAGCATTTAGATTTAAGGGGTCTTCTATGGCGAGAGTAAGCCTATCTTCTTCCAGTTTCATCGGCATGACCTTATAATGACATGCAAATTTTGCAGGGATTTTCTTGAGAATATCCGGGTTTATTTTGAAATTTTTCAGTCCGATAGAAAGTGTAGATTCTGAGGCAGGCATTAATGCAGTATAATTCCAAATAAATCGCTAAATCAATTTAAAAAAGGTCAGATTTTAATGCCCTATTGATGGAAACCCGACTCCCATAGCGCTACTATGGGAGTCGGGTTTCCATAGTATTATATCTTTTTTACGCAGAGAGTGGCGTTGTGGCCGCCGAAGCCTAAAGAATTTGACAAGCAGGCATTGACCTTTGCCTTACGCGCTTTATTAGGCACATAGTCCAGGTCGCAGTCAGGGTCAGGTGTTTCGTAGTTTATCGTGGGAGGAATAATGCTTTTTTCTATGGCCAGACAGCAGATGGCAAACTCTACCGCTCCTGCTGCGCCCAGCTGATGGCCCAGCATTGATTTTGTGGATGAAACAGGAACTTTTTTAGCAGAGTTTCCAAATACCTTCTTTATCGCAAGAGTCTCTACCTTATCATTAAGCGGAGTGGATGTACCATGGGCGTTTATATAAGATATGTCTTCCGGCTTTAGATTACCATCTTTCAAAGCATTTGCCATGCATCTGGCAGCCCCTTCACCTTCTGGATCAGGCGCTGTCATGTGATATGCGTCTCCTGTCATGCCATAACCGACTATTTCTCCATAGATCTTAGCGTTTCTTTTTTTGGCATGTTCCAGCTCTTCTAAAATAGCAATGCCGCAGCCTTCTGACATTACAAAACCGTCTCTATCCTTATCAAAAGGCCTTGATGCCCTTTGGGGTTCGTCATTCCTGGTGGAAAGAGCTTTTAATGCACAGAACCCTCCGATACCAAGAGCGCTGATGCAGCTTTCAGTGCCGCCTGCTATCATGACGTCTGCATCGCCGTACTGAATAATCCTCATTGCCTCGCCTATAGCATGCGAACCTGATGCGCAGGCAGTTGTGATGCAGAGATTCGGGCCTTTAACACCTGTCATAATAGAAATATGGCCTGATGCCATATTCACAATAAGCATGGGTATAAGAAAAGGCGTTACGCGGGACGGGCCTTTTTCAAGTATTACTTTATGTTCTTCCTCTATTATCCTGAGACTTCCTATACCAGAACCCACAAGTACGCCTATCCTGTAAGGATCTTCTTTAGACACATCTATACCAGAATCCTCTATTGCGTCTTTAGCAGCAGTTACACCGAACTGCACGAATTTCTCCATCCTTCTGAGCTCTTTACTGGAAATAGAAGGATGAGGCGCAAATTCCCTGATCTCTCCTGCAATGCGGGATTCGTATTGACTGGCATCAAAATAAGTGAGAGGCCCTATGCCGCTCTTGCCTTTTACAAGGTTATCCCAGAAGATGTCCTTAACGCATCCTATGGGAGAAACTATTCCAAGTCCCGTCACAACAACTCTTCGCTTCATAAATAGCCCTTTTAAAAATAAGGGGTCAGAAGAGATTTAAAAATCAATTTAATCGCTCTCCTAACCCCGTTATATTCAAAAAATTACTTTTTGGTGCCTTTTTCTTCTATGTACTTAACAGCATCGCCAACAGTAGTGATCTTCTCGGCATCTTCATCCGGGATCTCTATGCCAAATTCCTCTTCCAGAGCCATTACAAGCTCTACTGTATCCAGAGAATCTGCTCCCAGATCGTCTATGAAAGATGCCTCAGGAGTCACTTCTTCTGCCTTTACTCCAAGTTGTTCTGCTATTATTGATTTTACTTTTTCAGCAACTGCCATATGATAATCCTCCTTGTTATTTGCTTTTTAACTACATCACCATTCCGCCGTCTACCTGTATCACCTGGCCTGTTATATATGAAGAGCTTTCGCTCGAAAGAAATAGCGCTAAGTCCGCCACATCCTTTGCCTCGCCAAACCTGGCAAGAGGTATTACAGAAAGCATTTTTTTCTGGACCTCTTCAGGCAATTTGGATGTCATATCTGTTCTTATAAATCCAGGTGCTATTGCGTTCACGCATATATTGCGCGAAGCCAATTCCTTTGCCACGCTTTTTGTAAGGCCTATTATGCCTGCCTTTGAAGCCGCATAATTTGCCTGGCCCGCATTCCCAATTATTCCAATGATCGAAGCAAGATTCACCATCTTGCCAAAACGCTGCTTGAGCATAACTTTTGAGACAAACTTGGTGCATACAAAAGTGCCTTTAAGGTTTACAGCTATTACCTTGTCCCATTCCTCTTCTGACATCCTTAGCAGAAGATTGTCTTTTGTTATGCCGGCGTTGTTAATAAGTATATCTATTTTATTAAATTTGTCAAGAATTTTATCCACCATATCCTGAACCTGGCTTGAATCAGTGACATCTGCCTTGAAAGCAAGGCTCTCGCGTCCTAAACCCCGGATTTCCTGCGCTGTTTTCTCAGCCTCTTCCAGATTTACATCGCATATGGCTATATTGGAGCCGTTTCTGGCAAAAAGCATTGCTATTTCTTTGCCAATACCCCTGGCTCCGCCTGTTATAAGAGCTACTTTGCCTTCTAAAGCTGATTCACACATATATCCTCCAAATTTGCGAAGCAAATTTGATCCTGAGGTAGCGTTAAAAAATGCAAGCGAGTAGCAAGCATTTTAGCTACCGAAGGACCTTTACTTATCATCCAAGTTCAAATTTTTAATATCCTCTGTATTCTCTATATTATAAACTGTCAGGCCTGGATTTATCCTGCGTAGTAGTCCTTTAAGCACCTTTCCAGGCCCTATCTCAAAAAATGTACTACAGCCAGACTGGCTGATTTTTATCACAGATTCTTCCCATCTTACAGTACTGCATAACTGTTTTACAAGGTTTTCCTTTATTTCTTCGGGTATCTTCTCATAATCAGCTGTTACGTTGCTTACAATAGAAATCTTAGGACTAGAGATTTTTATCTTATCTAACTCTTTTTTAAATTCTTCTGAAGCCTCTTTCATAAACGAAGAATGAAAAGGCCCGCTTACATTTAAAAGAATAGCCTTTTTAGCGCCTTTTTGTTCAGCCAGAGCCATGACCTTTTGGACAGATTCAATTTTACCTGATATGACTATCTGGCCTGGGGAATTTAAATTAGCTATTTCAGCTCCTGTCGCCTTGCAAACATCCCGTAAGTCTTCAACAGAAATGCCTATCACAGAAGCCATTGTGCCTGGATTATTTTTAGCTGCCTGCTCCATAAGCTCGCCTCTCCGCCTCACCAGCTTTACAGCATCTGAAAATCCTAATGCGCCGCACGCAACTAATGCGCTGTATTCTCCAAGGCTTAATCCTGCACAGCATCCTAAAGCCTGCGGCCTTGGCCCAAAGGCCTTTAAAGCTGCTATGCTTGTTACCAGAATCGCAATCTGGCTATTAGCAGTCTGTGTCAATTCCTCAATAGGGCCTTCAAAGCATAATTTCTTTAAATTTAACTCTGGCAAAATCTTCTCTGCCTGGTCAAAAATATTTTTCGCTTCAGGGCTATTGTCGTATAAATCCTTTCCCATGCCGACATATTGCGACCCCTGGCCTGGAAATATATAACATATTTTAATCATAATTAAGCCTATGGGAGCCCGACTCCCTATGGGAGCCGGGCTCCCATACTAACCTCTCACCACTTTATAACTACCGCTCCGTAAGTAAGCCCTGAGCCAAAAGCAACAAGGCAGACATTATCGCCTTTTTTAATCCTTCCCTCTTTACTCGCCTCTGCTAGCGCAACCGCTGTCGAAGCAGATGACATGTTCCCGTATTTTTCTATATTTAAAAAAATCTTTTCTTCAGGCAGGCCTATCTTTTTTGCCACTGCCAATAATATCCTTATATTTGCCTGATGCGGTATCAATAAATCTATATCGCTGCACAAGAGCCCTGCCGTCGTGATCGCCTTATTCGCGGCGTCAGCCATTACCTTTACGGCAAGTTTGAATACCTCATTACCTTCCATTTTTAAAAAATGCAGTTTATTTTTAACAGTCTCTTCTGTAGCAGGAATTCTGGAACCTCCTGCGGGAAGTCTTAAAAGATTGCTGCCTGAACCGTCGCAGCCTATAAAATAAGAAACGATTTGTCTCTCGTCACTTTTTCCTATGACGCACGCGCCTGCCCCGTCTCCGAACAACACGCACGTGGAACGGTCCTGCCAGTCAACAAGGCTTGTCATCTTCTCCGTGCCTATGACCAGTACGTTTTTATAAAGCCCTGAGTCCACGAATTGTTTCGCTGTGATTATGCCGAATATAAAACCCGAACATGCGGCATTTATATCAAACGCGGCAACGTTATGAGCCCCTAACTTATCCTGTATGATGCACGAGGTAGACGGAAAAGCCATATCCCCGGTTACCGTGGCTACAATAATCAAATCTATATCTTCAGGCTTCAGGCCGGCGTCTTTAATGGCTACCCTGGCAGCCTCTAGCCCCAGATCGCTCGCGGCAGATTCTTTCGGGGCGATCCTCCTCTCCTTAATCCCGGTCCTTGTCATTATCCATTCATCAGAAGTGTCTACCATTTTCTCAAGGTCTCTATTTGTCACTTTCATGGATGGCAGATAACAACCCAATCCAAGTATGCCGGCCTGTTCCATTATTGCTCCTTCCTGGCAGTAATAGCTTCTATGATATGCTGATTTACGTTCTTGACTACCTCTTCCCCTGCAACTCTTATTGCATTTTTTATAGCCTTGGGGCTTGACGAACCATGCCCTATTATACATACGCCGTCTATGCCCAAAAGCGGAGCTCCTCCGTATTCAGCATAATCTAATCTTTTCTTCATTGACACGAAAGCGTTTTTAGACAGCAAAGCCCCTATTGTGGATAAGAAACTGCTCTTCAATTCCTTTTTAAGCATTTCGCCGAATGCATGAGCAACTGCTTCTGTAACCTTCAGGGCTACATTGCCCACAAGCCCATCGCAGACAATCACGTCGCAATCTCCTATAAAAAAATCCCTGCCTTCCACATTGCCTATAAAATTAAGGCCTGAAGATTCAAGAAGGCTGTAAGCCTCTTTTAAAAAACCCGTGCCTTTTGATTCTTCTTCGCCCACATTTAAAAGCCCTACCTTGGGAGATTTTTTATTAAGGATATATTCCGAATAAGCGCTCGCCATAATGCCGTATTGCAAAAGATGGGATGGCTTAGCGTCTATATTTGCGCCTCCGTCTATCATTACCATAGGCCCTTTAAGCGTGGGCATGACAATACCTATGCCTGCCCTTTCTATTCCATGGAGAAGCCTGCATTTAAGCGTGGCAGCACATACCATAGCTCCGGTATTGCCTGCGCTCACTATGGCATCCGCCTTTTTTTCTTTTGCGAGGTTCCCTAGAACAACTATTGAGGCGTCTTTTTTTCTTCTGACACTCAAAACAGGCTGCTCGTGCATGCCGATAACCTCAGAGGCATGATGCACTGATATATTTGAAGGGACAGGCTTGTATTTTTCGAGTTCTTTCTTTATCAAGCCCTCATTTCCGACCAATATAATCTCGTAATCAAATTTGCGGGCTGCTAATACGGCTCCTTCCACATCTGCGATCGGAGCATTATCAGAACCCATAGCATCTAAAGCTATTTTAATCATACAAAAACCTTATTATGTTATTACGATAACTCAAAAGTAAAAATGCAAAAGTCAAAACCACAATTGAAAATTCAAAACTTTATTTTTAGACATCTTTTTTAATTTTAACTTTTGAATTTTAGTTTTGCCTTTTTACTTTTGACTTTTTACTTTTTTTCCTTTTTCTTCTTCTCTTTAATTTGAATAACCTGCCTGCCTTTGTAGTAACCGCATACGCTGCACACGTGATGCGGCAGCTTGGGCGCTTTGCAGTTTGGGCACACAGCAATGCTCTGCACGTGAATTTTTTGAGAACCGCGTCTCTTTCCCTGCCTTGAACTTGAATGCCTTCGTTTTGGTAAAGCCATTTTTGTCTCCTTTAGCTTGCATGTGGCCACAAGCCTTAAGCCATAAGCTTAGTAGTTGGATTCTATTTATGACTTATGGCTTGTGACTTATGCACCCATGAATATTTAAGTTTATTTATTACAATCGCATTCCCCGGTGTTAAGATTCTGTCCGCAATTGGGGCAAAGCCCTTTACAGTCTTCCTTGCATACAATCTTTATCGGATAATCCAGTATTATCTCCTGCCTTATCTCATCGTCCAGCTCTACTACCTCGGCGGGCTTTACCTCCCTGATTATGTTGAACTTTTTTTTAAAAACCCCCTCGAATTTGCTGAGGCATTTGCTGCATGTGTATTCCACGGACGCCTCCAGCAAGACATCTGCAAACATTTCAACCCCGCTCTTCAAAACATTCGCCTTTACATCCACAGGTTTGATAAAACTTACGCCTTCCGTATCTATTGAAAGTGCCTCAGGCTGGATCTGTTCAGTTAATTCAATCCCGCCTTCCGGTATTTTGTCTACATAGATCTTCATAATAAATACCGCGGAACCACGCAGAAGCTGCTCCTCGTTTCGCTTGGAGCAGACGCGGAAAAACGCAGAAACTGAAGTTTGATTTCAGCGTAGTTCCGCGTTATGTTCTGCGTATTTCCGCGATTTTATAGGTATCGCGGGCAATCATTAATTCTTCATCAGTAGAAATTACCAGGGTCTTTGTATCTTTTGAAATAACTCCTTTACAGATCTCCTCGATAAGGCCCGGGTTATTCTCGCCTATACCGCCCGTAAAAACCACTGCGTCGCACCCTGACATCACGCCTGTGTAAGAACCTATATATTTTTTTATCCTGTAAATAAAAATATCCAGCGCCAATTTTACTTTTTTATTCCCGGCCTTTTCTTTCATAAGCACGCGCATATCATTGCTTAATCCGGAAACTCCCAAAAGCCCACTTTTTTTATTGAGTATATCCATGGTTGCATTTACATCTATATTTTCCTTCTCCATTATGTAGGGTATAATTGCCGGGTCCAGATCGCCTGAGCGAGTGCCCATCACAAGCCCTTCCAGTGGAGTAAATCCCATGCTTGTATCAATTGCCTTGCCGCCATTTACAGCAGTTATGCTGCAGCCGTTCCCAAGATGGCATGTAATAAGTTTCAGTTTATTTAAAGGCCTTTTCAGCAGGCTCGCTGCCTGCTCAGATACATACCTGTGGCTGGTGCCGTGGAAACCGTACTTGCGGATTTTATATTTTTCATAAAACTTATAGGGAATAGCATACATATACGCGCATTCAGGCAGTGTATAATAAAATGCCGTATCGAATACTGCCACATGAGGTATGTTTGAAAGTATTTTTCTTGATTCATTTATCGTTAATAAACTTGGCGGATTATGCAGCGGCGCCAGTTCAGTAAAATCCTCTATTGCCTTTATGACATCATTATCTATTAAAACAGACTCGCTGAACCTGTCTCCGCCATGGACAACCCTGTGCCCCACAGCTTCTATCTTAGTCCCTATTTTATTTAATATAAAATTAATTGCCTCTTTATGGCCCGGGATCTTTTCCCCTATCCTTTCCGCAAGGCCTTTATCCAAAAGCTTTTCTGATTGCTCCTGTACATCAAAAAGCTTGTATTTTATCGAAGAGCTTCCGCTATTTAAAACAAGAATTAACATTTTTGTAGTTTTTAAATCAGCAGCTCGCCTTGAGCCCTGACAGCTGTTATTGCTACTGCGTCTATGATATCCTGCGCGTCGCAGCCGCGCGATAAATCACTGGCTGGTTTTTGAAGGCCCTGCAAAAGCGGCCCTATGGCACGCGTCCTTGCCAGGCGCTGCGTCAATTTATAAGAGATATTGCCGGCATCCAGATTCGGGAATATAAAAATATTCGCCCTGCCTTTAATTCTGGAATTAGGGTCTTTTCTCTGAGCGACTTCCGGCACTATCGCGCAATCAACCTGTATCTCCCCGTCTATCAATAAATCCGGATCTCTCTGCATGACAATCTTTGTAGCTTCCTGGACCTTCTCTATGCTTTTACTAAAACCGCCGCTGCCCTTGGTTGAATAGCTCAGCATTGCAATCTTTGGTTTATCTTCAAGCAATATCTTTGCCATGCGTCCGCTTGATATCGCAATATCCGCCAATTGTTCAGCAGTCGGATCAGGCACTATGCCTGCGTCGGCATAAATAAATACGCCGTTAGACCCCAGCGTCCTGTCACCCACTATCAAAAGGGTTGAGCTTGAAACTGTTTTTATGCCATCTGCCGGGCCTATGCAGTATATAGCTGCCTTTGCCACATCGCGCGTAGTAGTGGCTGCCCCGGATACAAATCCGTCCGCATCTCCGGCGCTAACCATAAGGCTAGCGTAGAAAACAGGATTTTTTGTTATTACCTTTAAAGCATCTTCCGGGCTTACCTTTTTATTCTTACGTTTTTCGCAATATATAGCCACATATTTATCCAGGTCTTTTGATTTTATATTATCTATTATTTCAAGGCCTTTTAAATCTATGCCATATTTTTTAGCGGCTTTATTGGCCTCTACGGAATCGCCTATTAAAACAGGCACAGCAATGCCTGATTTTAAAATACTCTCTATAGCCTTCAGGACCCTTTCATCGGACGCCTCTGATAATAGAATCTTTTTTTTTGATTGTCCGGCTCGTTCATGCATCTTTTCCAAAAATTCCATAACCCCGCCTTTACTGACGTAGGGAACGGTTTCAAACCGTTCCCTACCTTAATTTTGCTTTAATTGCTTTTTCAACAAAACCCGGCACAAAACCCTTTAAATTTGCCCCAAGGCTGGCTGCTTCTTTAATCAACTTTGATGAAAGGTAAGAATAAGACTCCGAGGGCATCATGAAAATTGTCTCAACGTCCTTAGATAGCTTCCTGTTTGTAAGCGCCATCTGAAACTCATATTCAAAATCTGAAATCATCCTGAGGCCCCTGATAACAATCCTTAATTTTTTTCTTTTTACATAATCCACCACAAGGCCCTGAAAATCATCCACTTCCACCCCTTTAATGCCTTTTGTGGCTTTTTTTAACAGCTCCACTCTTTCGGCTACGCTGAAAAGAGTCGCTTTTTCGCTATTATGGGCAATTGCCACAATAACCTTATTAAATACCTTAAGCGCCCTCTCGATTATATCAAGATGGCCGTATGTAACAGGATCAAAACTGCCAGGATATATGGCTGTATTTTTCATCTTTCGATTCCTTTCAGTCGCTCAGGATAATCCTGAGCGAGCACAGTCCCTCGACTGCGCTCGGGATTGTTCATGGATATTGAGCAAAGTCGAACTACGAGTCGAATAGGTCATTTTCTGAAAAACTCCAATAAAGTATCGCCGTATTTAGAAGACCTGATTTTTTTGAAAACACCGGATTCTTCGGGAAGGCCCTCTTTTTTAAATACCTCTGCTATAACCAAAGCATTGGGCGTTAGTATATCACAGCCGGATAGCTCTATCAAGGTATTTTTAGCCAGATCCGTATAATAAGGCGGGTCAAGAAATACAATATTGTAAGGGCGGGTTTCAAATCCGCCTCTACTTAAAATATCTATACAATCTTTAATATATATATCATATGAGCTTTCAGATACTCCTAGCTTAGCCAGGTTGGCTTTTAAAACAGAGATACAGTTGCGGTTATTATCGACAAAAACGACCTTTTTTGCTCCGCGCGACAATGCCTCTATGCCCACAGCCCCGCTCCCGGAATAAAGGTCTAAAAAACTAGCTCCTTCTATGCGGTTCTTCAGTATCTCAAACAAAGACTCCCTGATCTTGTCAGATGTAGGCCTTATCCTGTCCGGCATCTCTATGATCCTGCTTTTATATATACCTGATATTATTTTCATACTCTACCACCCAAATCTAACCACCCCAACCGCGTAGGTTAGGGAGGTTTTTGTCCTGTTGCCCGCGTTGCCCGCTGCGTCGGCGGGATAACGGCGGGATAAAATCCCGCCGACGCAGCGGGCAGGTTTAAATTTACCCCACACTAGCCAATGCCAGGTCTTCTCTGCTGAATCTCTTTAAAAGGCTTTCGCGGATCAGCCTGTTTTCAGGAGACCTTAAAAATCTGTCTTTCCGAACCAGCTCAAATGCCTCTTTTTTAGCGACTTCCAATGCCTCTCTGTCCCTAACTATATTTGCAATCTTTAATTCCGGAAGGCCGTGCTGCCTTGTGCCGAAAAATTCTCCCGGCCCTCTTATTTCAAGGTCAAATTCCGCTATCTTGAATCCGTCCTGGGTCTTAAGCATTGCGTTTATCCTTTGTTTTGCATCATCAGTCTTGGGCTGACTGACCAAAATACAATAAGACATGTGCTTGCCCCTGCCGATCCTGCCTCTCAGTTGATGCAGTTGGCTGAGCCCGAACCTCTCGGCGTGCTCTATAATCATAACCGATGCATTGCTGATATCCACGCCCACCTCTATTACTATAGTTGAAACCAGCATGTTTATTTTTTTGTCTTTAAAATCATGCATCACAGCTTCTTTTTCTTTTGATTTCATCCTCCCGTGCAAAAGCCCTATCTTTAAGTCAGGGAATCGGCTTGCGAGCTCTTTATGCATTTTTATGGCTGCCCTCAAATCTGATTTTTCCGATTCATCTATTATCGGATAGACTACATAAGCCTGCCTTCCTAGCTTTATCTCTTCCTCCGCTATCCCGTATGCCTTTTCCCTATTTTTTTCTTCAAAGAAAAATGTCTTTACCCCGCCTCTTCCCGGCGGCAATTCGTCTATTATTGAAACATCCATATCTCCGTAAACAGTCAGCGCCAAGGTCCTTGGTATAGGAGTGGCTGTCATTACAAGTATGTCTGGATTCTGCGACTTGGATTTTAATGTCGCCCTTTGCATCACTCCAAATTTATGCTGTTCGTCTATTATCGCGAGGCCTAATTTTTTAAAATTAACCCCTTCCTGAATAAGCGCGTGCGTGCCTATAATAATATCGGCCTCGCCTATTTCTATCATATGCCGCCTGCGCCTGCGCTCCTCTTCTTTTAAATCTCCCGACAGAATCATTACTTTTACGCCCAGGCTTTCTACGAGCTCCTTTATATTCCTATAATGCTGCTCCGCGAGTATTTCCGTAGGCACCATAAGCGCGCCCTGATAACCGCTCTGAACAGTCAAAATAAGCGCATATAAAGCTACTATTGTTTTACCGCTGCCGACATCTCCCTGGAGAAGCCTATTCATCGGCTCCAGGCTTTTCATATCATCCTCTATTTCTTTTATCACCTTTGACTGGCTTTTTGTAAATTCGAAAGGCAGGCCGGTTTTAAACTTGCCTATTAAATCACCTTCCAATTGATGGCTGCAGCCTGTCAGGTCAATTTTTATACTCGCCCTTTTTAACGCAATCCCTGTCTGTAATATTAAAAATTCGTCAAATATAATCCTCTCCCTGGCTTTTTTCAAGACCAGATCGCTCACAGGAAAATGGATATTTCTCACAGCCTCCTTAAGAATCATCAGATCATTTCTTTTGCGCATCTCAAAAGGCAGTATCTCGCTGATCTCGCCTGCATAATTATCCACTGTAAATTTTATAATATTCCTGAACCACCGCTGATTCAGGCTTTCAGTAAGCGGATATACGGGAACAATCCTTCCTATGTGAACGAAATCTTCTTCTGTGCCGGTCAAGACTTCGTATTCCGGATTGTTCATCTGAAGATAATTGTATCTTTCTACCTTTCCGTATAGAATCAACTCCTGGCCTATTTTAAATTTGTCTTTCATATACGGCTGATTAAACCAGGTTGCGTGAATTACTCCCGTAGAATCCCCCACAGCTACCTGAAATATATTCATGCCTTTTTTTGACATGCGGTCCCCGAAAGTAAAGACCTTTGCTTTTATTGTTTCAAAATTCCCTGGCCTTATCTCTTTTATTTTCTTTATCCTGCTTCTGTCCTCATGCCTTCTGGGAAAACAATAAAGAAGGTCCTGAATAGTCTCTATGCCCAGTTTGTTCAACGTGCTCAGCCTGGAAGGCCCTACGCCCTTAATAAATCTTGCGGAAATATTCAGATCTCTCATAGCCCCTTTAAATTATCTGTCCATTCCGGGATGCGCTTGCGCTTTATAGTGCTCATAACCTGCCTGAATCCGTTTTTAAGCCCTGCTTTTTCAGCCAGTCTTATCGCCTCCATGTATTCCCTGACCGTAATCCCGCGGTCTATTTCCGGAAATTTATTTGCAAAATGACAGGGATAATACTGGGCCATTATATTCACATAAGTCTGGGGCGATAATTCAGATGCTATAAATTCAAATATCTCCCGGCTACCCGCTAAATTTTCAGGCAATACAAGATGTCTTATTAAAATCCCTTTTCTGGCAATGCCTTTTTCTATTTTCAAATCACCTGCCTGTCTATACATCTCTTTTACCGCAGCTTTATTAATCTCAAAATAATCAGAAGCATTTGAATACTTTTTAGCAGGCTCGTCCTCGGAATATTTCATATCAGGCATATATATATCAATTATACCGTCCAAAATCTCCAAAGCTTCTATTGATTCGTATCCCCCGCAATTATAAACCAGCGGGATCTTTAAGCCCAATTCTTTTGCAATAAACGCCGCTTCTAAAATCTCAGGTATATAATGAGTAGGCGTTACAAAATTTATATTGTGGCAGTCCTCATCCTGCAGTTTAAGCATCATGGCTGCTAGCTCTTGGGCGCTGACTTCCTTGCCCTGACCCAGCTGGCTGATAGGATGATTCTGACAGAATACGCACCTGAGGCTGCAATGCGTAAAAAATATAGTGCCTGAGCCGTTCCTGCCTGAGATAGGCGGCTCTTCTCCGAAATGGACGTGAAAACTTGAAACCATCGGCAATAAGCCAGCTTTACAAAACCCTGTCTCGCCCTTGAGCCTGTTTACCCCGCATTTTCTGGGGCAAATACAGCATTTTTCCATCAATTTATAGGCTTTTTCTACCCTATCGTTCATCAGATTGATGGAAGCCCGACTCCCATCATTATGATGGGAGTCGGGCTTCCATAATAGTCCTATGACCGCCCCACACTATGGGAGTCCGATTCCCATAGTGGTCCGCTACCATTATCAATCAAATTAATCTTGCTTATTATATTGTGTTGTGTTACTATTTTATCTTAAATTGCTGCATAAATAAAGGAGATTTAATCATGTCAAAGGTTTGCGAAATATGCGGGAAAAGGCCTGTTGCGGGAAGGACTATTGCGCGAAGAGGCCTGGCCAAAGCAAAAGGCGGGGTAGGCTTAAAAATAACGGGTGTTAATCGAAGAAGATTTATGCCGAATCTGCAGGTTGCGAAAATTATAGAAAAAGGTACTGTAAAAAGAATAAAGATATGCACCGGCTGTCTTAGGGCCGGCAAAGTCAAGAAGGCTTGATATCCTCTATTTTCAGCTGAATAGTATTCATTCCCTGCCAATTATTAATTGAAACAGTATAAGCCATATCAAAACTGCTGCAATTCCTCAGCGCAAGTTCTATGTCGCCATCCTTGGCCATTCCGAAACCTATTGCCTCAAATTTTTTCCTGCCGTCTGTAACCTGAAATTTTATATGCTCTCCCTTCAACACCCTGACCGGCTGGGCTAATCTGAGATTTCTGGAACAAAATACCGGTTCGGGATTCCCTTCTCCGAAAGGCTCAAGGCTAGCTATATCTTCTATGGTTTTATAATCAAAGACATCAAGCCCTGTTTCCATGTCAATAGACAGCGCCTGCGCCAGATCTTCTGTTTTCATGGAGCCTGCAGCTAATTCATTTATCAGTTTTATAAATCCCGGCAGGTTTTTTTCTAAGATAGTCAGACCGCAAGCGTATTGATGGCCTCCGTATTCTTTCAGAAATCCTTCGCAGCTGGCGAGCGCTTCAAACAAATGAAAATTTTCAATAGACCTGCCTGAGCCCCTTCCAACCCCGTCTTTGGTAGAAATAAGGATTGCGGGACGGTTGAATCTATCCGATATCCTGGAAGCGACAATACCCATTACCCCGGCGTGCCAGTCTTCATTATGAAGCACTATAACCCTGTGGTCTTTAAAGTTTATATCCCTCTCTATTTTAGATATGGCTTCTTTCAGCGTATTTTTTTCTATTTTCTGCCTTTCCTGATTAGCCTCATTTAATTTTTTTGCAAGTTTCTTGGCCCTTGCATCGTCTTCTGTCAATAACAGCTCTACTGCAATGCCGGCATACCCAAGCCTTCCGGCCGCATTTATCCTCGGCCCTAAAATAAACCCTATTTCAAAAGCGCCGATTTTATCTTTTTTTATGCCGCTGACCTCAATAAGCGCCTTTACTCCTTTATTAGACCCTCCGTTTTTAAGCAATTTCAAGCCCTCTTTGACAAGAATCCTGTTTTCTCCCAGTATGGGCGCTATGTCTGAAACAGTGCCGAGCGTTACTAAGTCCAGATGTTTCCAGAAATTCCTATTATTAAGCTCTGCGCTCAATGCCTGGCATAATTTAAACGCTATGCTTACCCCTGAAAGATTTTTATCAGGATAAGCGCATCCTTTTTGATGAGGGTTTATCACCGCATGCGCATTGGGTAATATCCTGGGAGGTTCATGGTGGTCTGTAACCACAACGTCTATGCCATGTTTATTCAAGGCATCCACCTCTTCATGGCTTGAAATCCCGCAATCAACTGTTATAACCAGGCTTGCTTTTATTTTTACAGCCTCTTCCACTCCATTCGAACCTAACCCATAACCTTCGGTAAGCCTGTCAGGTATAAAATAAACAGGCTCTGCCCCGAATTCCTTCAAAGTAAAAAATAAAAGCGCGGTAGCTGTCACGCCATCCACATCATAGTCTCCGTGAATAAGTATCTTTTCTTTTTTAGTCAGGGCTTTTTTTATGCGCAAAACCGCCTCAGACATGCCTTTCATTAAAAACGGGTTATAAAGTTCTGATACATCGTTATTAAGGAATGATTTTATTTTATCAATATCGCGCATGCCGCGATTTATAAACAGCTGGGAGATTACAGGAGAAATCGAAAGGCTGTCGCTTAAATATTTCTGCAGATTTGCATCAGACGGGCAAATATTCCATCTTTTCATAATTTAGATTCGGAAGGCTCTACGTGGACAATCACATCCGTGATTCCCGGTATCTTTTCTTTAAGGATATCGCTTATCCTGTGGCTGAGGCCATGCGCATCATCAACGTGCATCTTTGTATTGACTGTCACGTGAAGGTCCACATGCACATCATCTTCCCTCCCCCTGGTCCTTATCTTATGCGTGGACTTTACCCCGGATATGCTGTTTACCACCCTGGCTATCCTGGCTTTTTCAATAGCTTCCCCGTCGCATAATACATCGGAGCTTCTCTTCAATATTTCAAATCCTGCCTTAGCGATCAACACGCCTATAATAAGCGCAACCAGCGTATCGAGCATGGGAAAACCTAATTTTGTAGAGATAAGCGTCACAATAACTGCGCTCGAGACAAACATGTCGCTTTTTGTATGTATAGAGTCACATACCAATACATCACTGGACAGCTCTATGCCTTTTTTGCGCTCATATGTCATAACCACCACATTTATCAAAAAACCTATAACCATTAATCCGAAACTGAAGATATTTACATCCGGAACCACAGGATGAAATAGCCTTAAAAACGAATCTTTTATAATATCAAAACTTGCCAAAAATAGCATGACAGATATTCCCAGCGTAGCAACTGTCTCGTATTTTTTATGGCCGTATGGATGGTCATCATCTATCGGCTTTGAAGCAGCCCATATGCCCACAAGGCCTATGATATTAGAGGCGCCGTCTGCAAAAGAATGCACCCCGTCCGCAGTCATTGCGGCAGATTTTGTAATAAGGCCATATATGAGCTTAGAGAAAGCCACAAGCCAGTTAAAAAAGAGAATGACTATTAGTATTCGTTTAATTTCTTTAAATTTATCCATCAGCTATTTTTGCTGCCTTGAGTGCCAGGATATAATCAAAGGAGATGCTATATACACTGTTGAATAAACCCCTGATATCATGCCTGCCAGAAGCACAAAAGAAAACGGCCTTAAAACCTCCCCTCCGAAAAGAAAAATAGAGGTAACCGCCAATAATGTCATGAAGCTTGTGAGCACTGTACGCGAGAGCGTCTGGTTAACGCTCATGTTTACAATCTCTTTCATAGATGCCTTGCGGTAGAGTTTTAAATTTTCCCTGATCCTGTCATATATTACAATTGTGTCGTTTATAGAATAACCGGCTATTGTTAAAAGCGCGGCTATGATGTTTAAATCCATTTCTCCACCTGCTATGGCCAAGGCTCCCATTCCTACAAAAACGTCATGGAATAGCGCCATTACGCCCGCAGAGGCAAACGCTATATTTTTAAACCTTATGCCCACGTAAATCAATATACCCGCTAAGCTCCATATGAGCGCCAGAAGCGCATTTTTCTTCAAAAGCTTTCCTACGGAAGGCCCTACTTTTTCAACGCGCAGAAGCTCATAAGTGTTATCCTGAAACCCGGACTTAAACGCATCTGCTATTTTATCTGCTTCATCCAGAGCTGTCTTTACCAGCACCTGGTTTTTATTCGCAAACTGCTGTATTGTCGCGTCTTTGACCCCGATACCGTCAATTACTTTTCTTACATCTTCCGCGCTGACAGGCTTTGAAAAAGAATATTCCTGTATCTGGCCTCCTGTAAAGTCAATGCCGTACATATTTTCCCCGCGCATAATAAATGTCCCAAGGCCTGCCAGAAGCACGATTATTGAAAGGGTATAAGCAATCCAGCGCTTGCCTATAAAATCAATGTTTGTCTTTGGAAACAATTTCAGCATAGGCAGTTTTGTAAAATTTTTATTTGTGGAAATCAGTTCAAATATGATACGCGTTACAAATATGCCTGTAAACATGCTGGCTATCAAACCTATGGTAAGCGTCACGCCAAAACCTTTGATAGGCCCTGACCCAAACTGAAATAAAAGGGCTGCCGCGATTAGCGTTGTTATGTTTGAGTCCAATATTGCGCTGTACGCCTTATCGTATCCGAAAGATATAACGCTCCTCATGTGCTTTCCTGTTGCCATTTCTTCGCGCATGCGCTCGTATATAAGGACATTCGCGTCAACTGCCATGCCTATGGTCAGTATCATGCCTGCGATACCTGGCAATGTCAAAGTAGTATGTATCCACCCAAGCGTTCCGAGGATTATTACAAAGTTCAGAAGCATTGCAAAACTTGCGATCATTCCTGCGAATAAATAATATGCCACCATGAATACAAAAATTAAAATAAGACCTATGATAGAAGCGCGTATTCCGCTATTTATGGAATCCCGGCCCAGTAAAGGCCCTACTGTCCTTTCCTCTTCTATGTAAATCGGGGCAGGCAAGGTCCCTGCGCGTAAAATTATAGCCAGGTCGCTTGCCTCTTCTACTGTAAATCTTCCTGTGATGCTTGCCTTGCCAGAAGGTATCCTCTCGTTTATCCTGGGGGCTGAATGGACTTTGCCGTCCAGGACTATAGCCAATCTCTTTCCTACATTTGCGCCTGTTATTTCAGAAAATACGCCTGAGCCTTTTGCGTTGAATTCAATGGCTACGTAAGGCTCATTGAAGCGGGACTGGTCAAATTTCACTTCTGCATTTACAAGCGTATCGCCTGTAAGCAGCGCATTTTTACCAAGTAAGATTTTTTCCTTATCCACATCTCTCAGCTCATAGCCATCCGGCACCTGGCCTTCAAGGGCCTTGGCGTACAGATCCTGGTTATCCTCTACAAGTTTAAATTCTAAAAGAGCTGTCTTGCCTATAAGCTCCCTTGCCCTTTCCCTGTCTGTAACACCTGGAAGCTGGACAACTATTTCATTAGTTCCCTGCCTGTAAACAGAAAGTTCTTTTACGCCGAATTCGTCTATCCTATTGCGTATAATTTCAAGGGCTTTAAGAGGCGCGTCCTCTCTTGCCTCCTCAGGAAGTTGCGACGTATCCACTTTAAGTAAAAGATGCATGCCTCCCTGCAAATCCAGGCCAAGGTTAATTTTCTCTTTTAAAGGGAGCATGCCCACTAGCGCAAATACCAGGACGCCGAGAGCTAAAGCTATCCTCCCTTGTAAATTCTTAGTCACTTGAACCTCCGCGGCTCTTTTTTACATATCCGATCGCGCTTTTGTTTATCTCTATCTTTACATTGTCATCTATCTTAAGAGTTAATGTTGTGTCTTTTACATTTAATATAGTCCCGTGGATGCCGCCGTTAGTCACAACCTCGTCATTCTTCTTAAGTTCCGAAAGCATCTTCTCGAAATCCTTCTGTTTTTTCTGCTGAGGCCTTATCAGCATAAAATAGAATATTACAAATATCAGTATTACAGGAAAAAAATTCGCCAACATAGCTGCGCCTGACGCGCCTGAAACTCCTTGCATAAAACCTCCTTGGTTAGAATATCAATATTAATTCAAAAGTCAAAACGCAAAAGTCAAAACTATAACTAAAAATTCAAAACTTCAACTTTTTTAAATTTTAACTTTTGAGTTTTAGTTTTACCTTTTTACTTTTGACTTTTTACTTAAAATATTTTCTTCTCAAACTCCTTTTTTAACTCTAAGAACCTATCCTGCCTGATTGCCTCTCGGATCCTATCTAATAAGTTTACATAAAAATACACATTATGTAAAGAAGTAAGTCGTAAGCCCAATATTTCTTCTGTATTAAATAGATGCCTTATATACGACCGCGAATAGTTTTTACAGGCGACACAATTGCAGCTTTCGCTTAAAGGCCTCAGGTCTTTTGAATATTCCCCGTTTCTTATAATTAGTCTTCCTTCATTGGTGTATGCAGCCCCGTTCCTGGCGTTTCTGGTAGGTACGACACAATCAAACATATCCACTCCCATTTCAATCGCATTGAAGAAATCATGCGGCATGCCGACACCCATAGTATATCTGGGCCTGTCTTGAGGCAGATACCTCACTGCGTTTTCCATCATTTCGTACATTAGCTCCTGCGGCTCTCCTACGCTCAATCCGCCTACTGAATATCCGTCGAAATCCATTTCTACAAGTTCTTCTGCAGCCCTCCTCCTTAAATCAGGATACGTGCTGCCCTGCACAATCCCAAACAGTAGGGGGCGGTCATGACCGTCCCCTACTAATTTTGTCAATTCTTCTTTCGCCCTTTTTGCCCATCTATTTGTCAAAGCAAGCGACTGCTCCGCCTTGTCTTTAGCGCTGGGATAATGCAGGCATTCATCTAAGGGCATCATTATGTCACTTCCCAGTTCACATTGGAGCTGCACGACTTTTTCAGGTGTTAAAAAATGTCTCGAGCCATCCACGTGAGAATTAAACTCAACGCCTTCTTCTCTGACTTTCATCAATGTCGCCAGGCTGAATACCTGAAACCCGCCGCTATCTGTAAGTATTGCCCTGTCCCATGACATAAATTTATGAAGCCCGTCTGCATTTTTAATAATCTCCATGCCAGGCCTGAGATATAAATGGTATGTATTCCCCAGAATTACGCTTGCCTTGCAATACTTCACTTCCTCGCTTGATAGCGCCTTTACCGTAGCTTGCGTGCCCACAGGCATAAACACAGGCGTCTCAATCGCCCCATGCGCTGTTTCCAGCGTCCCAACCCTAGCATTCGTAAATTTATCTTTATGAATTACTTTAAACATATAACTTATCTCGCCGACGCAGCGGGACAAAGCGAGACAAATGTCCCGTTGCGTCGGCGATTATATTATAAGCATCGCATCGCCATATGAATAAAACCTGTATTTTTCCTTTATAGCTTCTTCGTATGCCTTAAACAAAAGCTCTCTTCCGCAAAATGCAGCCACTAGCATTAAAAGCGTGGTCTTTGGCAGATGGAAATTAGTAAGAAGCGCGTCCACTATCTCAAACTTATACCCCGGATAAATAAACAAATCCGTCCATCCAGATAGGGACGGTTCTGGAGCTAAAGCTAGACCTGTCCCCTGGGGG
Organism: Candidatus Omnitrophota bacterium; assembly: GCA_018824725.1. Classification (GTDB taxonomy): domain Bacteria; phylum Omnitrophota; class Gorgyraeia; order Gorgyraeales; family Gorgyraeaceae; genus UBA10183. Next base: position 2,276 of record JAHJGB010000134.1, on the reverse strand, counting down.
ACACTTTTCCGATTGGCTCTAGAACCGTCCCTAAGAGTTGTTTCAAGGACTCTGCAACTTGTAGTACCCACTGCTACAAGTTTTCCTTTTCTATCCTTCAGCTTATCAGCCACAGCTTTATCTATCTCAAAATACTCTTTTTCCATTTTATGTTCTTTTATATATTCACTGCTGACAGGTTTAAATGTCCCATACCCTACGTGAAGCGTAACATATTCTAAGCCCACTCCCTTTTTAGAAATATCCTCTAAAAGTTTCTTTGTAAAATGCAGGCCTGCTGTAGGCGCTGCCACAGCCCCGCTCTTAACCGCATAGACTGTCTGATATCTCTCTGAATCAAAATCAGTTGCTTCTCGTTTTATATACGGCGGCAAGGGCATCTCGCCTAACTCATTTAAAACTTTTTGCAGGTTGCCGTTACAATCAAACTTTAAAAACCTCCTGCCGTTTTCTATCCTAGCAACCTCAGCGTTTAATTCTCCGCTGCCAAATATAATTTTGCTTCCTACATTGCATCCTCTTGCTGGCTTCAATAAAACCTCATATTCACCCTTTTCCCCTGAACCTTTACCAGCATTTAATACTAACGCTTCCACTTTGCCGCCAGTCTCTTTCCTGCCGATAATTTGCGCCGGCAAAACTTTTGTATTATTTAATATCAACAGATCCCCTGGATTGAAATATTCTATTATATCCTTAAAAACCCTATGCTCGATTTCTCCTGTATCTTTATGTAAAACCAGAAGTCTTGATCCATCCCGTTTTTCAGCAGGATATTGCGCTATTAATTCCTTTGGAAGGTTATAGTCAAAATTGGATAGTTTCATTGTTTGCGACCTATGAAGAGCATTATAACGGAAAGCGCTATACTTAGAAGGATTGATGTCGCCAGTGGAAAATAAAACGTAAAATTTTCTTTCTTTATATAAATATCTCCTGGCAGTTTACCAAGCCATGGAATCTTGGCACCAAATACGAATAGAATACCTGCAACCACCAGAATTATTCCTGTAAAAATTAAAATCTTTCCGAACCCGCCAATATCCATTTTATTTTACCTTCACCCTCTCCAATTCTGAAAATACGCATCCGCAGTATTTCTGCCTGTATAGATTTTCTTTCTTAGCCTGCTCCTGGCCATCCTTAAAACCTGGCCTGAAATCCTGATAGTAAAATTTAACGCCTTTCTCATCCGCTATCCTTTCTCCTATCTTTTTAACCTTTTCGTGGTCCTGATAAGGGCTTACAAGGAGCGTGGTTGTAAAGGCATCAAAACCATTGGCCTTTGCAAAATCTGCTGTTTCAGAAAGCCTCAATTCCCAGCAAAGGCCGCATCGCTCTGTAGGGGACGGTTTCAAACCGCCCCCTACGTTATTAGAAAAAACAAATCTGAAGTATTCCTCTATTCTATATTCCGGCATTACAACTTCAAGGTATATCTCTAAAGCAGCTTTGGACAGGGCATCTCTGCGCCTTTTATATTCGCTGGGCGGATGTATGTTCGGATTATAAAAAAACCCTGTGATTTTATCGAATTTTTTACTCAGAAGTTCTTTTACAGGATAAAGCGCGCAAGGCCCACAGCAAATATGCAGTAACAATTTCATAAATAATCTATCTCTTATGATGGAAGTCCGACTCCCATCATAGTACAAACGTAATCGTGATGGGAGTCAGACTTCCATCGCTTCCAACAACTAGAAAAATGACTTTATTGAATTTGTTTAACTTTCCAAAAGCTCGTCCGGGATGTCAAAATTGGCATACACGTTCTGGACGTCATCGTGCTCTTCAAGCGCTTCTACCAGCCCCAGGACCTGCTTTGCTGCCTCGCCTTCGAGCTTGATGGTCGTGGATGGTATCATGGTAATCTCAGCAGATTTTGTCTTGATCTTATTGGCTTCCAGGGCTTTTTTGATATTTTCCAGGTCTTTGGTATCTGTCATGACTTCGTACACATCTTCTTCTGTCTGCATATCCTGAGCGCCTGTGTCAAGGACTATACCCATTATCTTATCCTCGTCAGGATAAGTTTTTTTATCTATCTCTATGTAGCCTTTTTTCTGGAACATCCATCCCACTGAACCTGCTCCCGCCACATTTCCGTTCTTCTTGGAAAATATATTCCTTATCTCAGCTGTGCTCCTGTTCTTATTATCAGTCAGGACCTCTACTATTATTGCAACACCGCCCGCGCCATAACCTTCTATACTAAATTCCTCATACGTAACGCCTTCCAGCTCTCCTGTGCCTTTTTTGATTGCGCGATCAATATT
>JAHJGB010000018.1 GCA_018824725.1 Candidatus Omnitrophota bacterium | reverse complement strand
GCAAATGGCGGAACTGACTCTCATCTATAATATATGAAGAATTCCGCCAAATTTGCGAGCCGTAAACCGTAGCGGACGGCAAAATTATTTCAGTGCCGAACGGCCTGCCTGACAGGACACCGTGCCCGCTCGAATCGACGAGGCTTTTCTCAAAACCTGCCAGGGCTGTCAATTATGTAATGTGTTGTCCAAGTATTCAAATAATACACAGAAAGTTCATTTTTATCTTGAATATTGCATTTATCAATGCTATATTTATAAACAAGATGCGAGTTATTAGATATATATTTATTATTATATCCGCCATATTAGTATTATATACCTCTTTAAATGCCGAAGAGAATTCCAATTTTACCTTAGGGAAAAAATCTTTCCAAGATGGTTTCTATGAAATAGCAGCAAAGTCATTCCAGAAATTCTTATCTGAAAATCCCGCAGATACCAATGCCTTGGAGGCCAGGCTTTTACTGGGAGAGTCTTGTGTATATCTCAACAGATTCAGCGATGCCATGCAGGAATTGGACGTTGTTATAAACTCGGAGATAAGAACAGATTCTAAAGATGAGGCCATGTACTGGAAGACAGAGATATATTTCAGGACCAGGGATTTTGAAAAAGCCAGAGAGCTTTATAATATTATCTTAACAGAATTTCCGAAATCAAATTATACAGCTTATATAAAATACGCATATGCGTTGTCCTTGTATGAAGAAAAAAAATACCAAGAATCCATGGATAAATTTTCTGAATTTATCGCAGGGTATCCGAAAAGCGAATTGAAAGAAGATTCTGAATTAAAGATAGGAGAGATCCTTTACAGGCTTAAAAAATACAATGAATCCATGGAAAGATTATCCAGGTTTATCCAGGAGGCCAAGGATGTTAAAAAAATAAAGCTGGCATATTTTTATATAGGGGAAAATTATTATTACCAGAATGATTACAAGAATGCATTAACCTCTTTTAAAAAATCTCTGGAAATGCCTTCGGACCCAACTATAGACTTTTACGCTATATATGATACTGCCTGGAGTTATATGAAGTCAGAGCAGTATGAGGATGCTGTCAGGGAATTCGGACGGCTGGAAAACATTAAAAAAGACGAAACCCTTATGGATTCCGTTATTGCAGGCAAAGCCCAGGCATTCATGAAGATGAACAAATTTGATGAAGCCTTGAAGTCCTTTACCGAGATTATAGAAAAATTTCCAAAGAGCGGGATGATGGCGAAAGCTTATCTTGGCAGGTCAGAAGCGCTTTACAGGCTTGGCCTTTACCAGGACGGCATAGAGTTTCTTAAAGAAGGTATAAAAAAATTTCCTTCAACTAGTTTTACTGTAGATATGAAGCATAATCTTGGATGGTTTTATTTTAAAACAGGCAAATATAATGACGCTATAAAAGAATTCAAGAATGTGATCAATAGCACCAATGAAGACATATATCGCATAACGTCATATTGCAGGATGGGCGATGCGTATTTTCAGCTGGACCAGCTGGATAAGGCATCAGAAGCTTATGACATGGTTTTGAAAGAGGCGAATGTAAATCCTGATGCTATATTCGGCTATGTAGATTATGCGCAGTATCAGATAGGCAGGATACAGTTCAAATCGGAAAGATATGAAGGCGCGGTCCTGGCTTTCAGGAGTTTATTGACAAATTACCCTGATTCAAAATACACAGAAGATGCTAATTATGGCCTGGCATCTTCATATTTCAAAAAAGGTTCTTTTCAAGAAGCTGCTCATGAATTCAAGGCATTTCTTGAAAAATTCAAGGACACAAAATACAGGGATGATGCTGAATTTCAGATGGCGAGCGCTTTTTATAACAACTCTGATTATAAGCAAGCCATGGCAGTATTCCAGGACATAGCTTCCAAGCACTCTGACAGTCAATCCGGCAGGACGGCATTATATGAAATAGGATGGTGTTATTATAAAATAGGGGATAATAAAAAAGCCTTAAACCAGTTTGAAGAATATATAATCAGGTATCCGAAAGATGAACTGGCAGTAGATGTGAGGTTCTGGCTTGGGGAATACTATGCGAATAGAAAAGATTTCGATAAGGCAGAAAAATATTTTAATGAACTGATTAAAGCGGCGCCGGACACTAGCCTTACGGATGACGCTGCTTACAGGTTGGCTATAATATTTTATGAAAAAGGGGATCTGGATAAAAGCATGAAGGCCCTGGAAGATTTGATAACAAGATATTCTAACAGCGATCTGATACCCACAGCAAAGCTTAAGGCTATAGATATTCTTATGAAGAAGGATGATTTAAGCGAAGCAAAGGACAGGCTTTTGAAATTTATAACAGATTATAAAAATACAGCTTTTGTAAAAGTGGCTTCCAAGTATCTGGGAGACATAATGAAAAAGGAAGGAAAAACCAAAGATGCGATTAGTTATTATAAAGAAGCTCTGGATGAAAGGCGCGGAGATTTTAATGCAGGTATACAGCTTACCATAGGGCAGCTTTACGAAGAATTGGGAGACTTGGACAGCGCTGTAGCAGAATATATGAAAGTGGGATACATATATCCTGATTCTACCGAGATAGTATCTAATGCAACTATTTTATGCGGAAGCTTATTGGATAAGCAGGGCAAAATAAACGAAGCCATAAAACTTTATAAGAAAATATCAGATATGGATACAAAGGAAGCGGAGTTTGCGCAGGAAAGATTGAAGACGTTAGAGCAAAGAAAATGAAGCTCCGCAGGTTGCCCCTCGACTTCGCTCGGGATGGTTCAAGATGTGGTGAGCTTGTCGAACCAAAGCCCGCGGTTTCTTGGAGCGAAATATTGAGCGGCCATTGCTTATCCGTCCGCCACAGAAACAATGGCGGACGGTTTTAGGACGCGAATGTATAAAAAAGAAAGGAAAAAGATCTCATGTTTGAACTTATACAGAAGAGCGGGGCAATAATATATCCTATTATACTGTGCTCTATTATAGCTTTTGGCATAATTTTAGAGAGGCTTTATTATCTTCGCAAAATAAAAATAGACACAGTGGTTTTTATGAACAATATAGAAGCTGCTCTGAAGCGCAATAAGATTGCAGAGGCTGTGAAGATCTGCGAGGATACTCCTGGACCTGTAGCGCGTATAATAAAAGCAGGGTTGCTTAAACACGATAGGCCCAGACAGGAAATGAGAGAGGCAATAGAAGATGCGGGCCACCAGGAGGTGCCAAGGCTTGAAAAATATATAAAAATTTTAGCCACTATAGCCCACATATCTCCTCTCTTGGGGCTTCTTGGCACTGTCACAGGAATGGCAAAGGCTTTTCAGGTAATCCAGATGAAAGTAGTAGCGCTTAATCCTGTAAATACAGCTGATCTGGCAGGAGGGGTATGGCAGGCGCTTTTGACTACAGCCGCAGGCCTTATTGTGGCGATACCTGCGATAGTTGCCTATCATTATCTGGTTAGTAAGGTTCAGGATTTTGTGCTTGAAATGGAACGCAGCGCAACAGAATTAATAAATATGATGTCGCAGAGAATAGAGGGATATTAAATGAAGTTTAAGCGCAATATCTGCATAGAAGACGCCCAGCTGGATTTGGTGCCCCTTATAAATTGCGTTTTTCTGCTTTTGATATTTTTTCTGTTAACTTCAAATTTTATTTTTCAATCTGGTATTAAGATAAGCCTTCCAAGGGCAGTGACAAGCGAGGTTTTGCAGGAAAAAACCGTTGTAATCACCATTACCTCTGACAACAGGTTCTATCTAAACCAGACGCCCGTGACTTTTATAGAACTGAAAAGTAAGCTTGAAAAGATACCTGCCATAGAGCCTATATTGATAAAGGCGGACAGAGATGCTGCTCTAAGCAAAATAGTAAATATATGGGATTTTTGCAGGAGCCTGGGCATAAAACAGGTTAACATAGCCACCAATCAGGAGGTGGAGTAAAGTAAAAATTCAAAAGTAAAAAGGCAAAACCAAAAAAGTCAAAAGGCAAAAGTAAAAAGTTAAAATTAAGGTTTTGAATTTTTAATTGTAGTTTTGACTTTTTCGTTTTTACTTTTAAGTTAACAAGTTTTATTATGAGTCTATTTAGAAATCGTGCTTTGAATAGCGCAATATTAATTTCAGTTTTATGGCATTTTTTGCTGATAGTTTCAGTCAATCCTGTATTTAAAACAGGCGATATAATAAAACACGATACTTCGATATCATTTCTTGGGAGTATCCTTGAAAGGATTATGCCAGGAGAAGAAAAGCCTTTAATGAGCAGGTCTAGTCCTAAAGAAATTAAAATAGATAAAATAGAAATCGTCGACGCTGGCTTTATAAACAGAGAACCGGAAAAAATAGATTTTTTTTACTATTCAGATACTAATAACTTTTTCAATTTAAACGCATACCACAAAAAAGAGGCAGCTAGGGTTAACTTTCCCGATTTTTTTATCAAAGGAGAAGCCAAGGATAGGATGATCATATATAAACCGGATTTGGATAAAGTTACAGTTTTGCCTTCAGATTTTAATTCCGATTATAGCGCGACCATTAAATTTAAAATATCAAGCGAGGGGTTTGTTAAATACGCAGAATGCATTATATCAAGCGGTTTTTCGGAAATAGACCAGCTGGCTATAAGATATGTGAAAAAGTGGCAATTTGTCCCTAGTCCCGACGAAGATGACCAGGAAGGGGTTGTGCGGGTTAGCTTTAAATAATGTTAAAAATAGAGTTTTCAACTGCAATTGCATTGTATCTTATTTTAACAACGTGTCTTGTATTGCTGGCGCTTGTATTTGAAAACAAAAAAGAGCCAAAGCAGTTTTCCTCTGAAAAGAATTTTTTATGGCAATGTTCTATATGCACTTACGTATATATAGACTCTAGGCACGCTAATATATCTCAATGCCCGCGATGCGGGAGTTATAATAAAAAAGAAGCGCATGAGAAAAAGGGAGGTGTTTATGCCTGATGAAAAAATAGTAAATGAAGAGGAAAAGCTGCCTATATGCCCGCCATTAAAGGTGCTAGATTACAGGACTATCAGCAGGGGGTTTGGGTGGTGGTCAGCAGTAGTGCTGGTTGAATCGTGGGGCAACAAGCGTCTGTGTATGTATCTATGGCAGAAGTCGGATAATGGATGGAAAAGGAAGCAGAAATACACAATACATAGCCAGGAACGCTGGCAGTTGATATCAGAAGCAATTGAAAAATTAATAGGAGAATTACAGTAACTTATTGCAGTTAAATAAGTTACAAAATTTAATATGAAAAAAAATAATAAAGGTGTAGCTATTTTTATAACCTTGATGCTTTTGTTTATGTTGTCATTAGTTGCTATTGCAGTTCTTTTGACAGCTTACAATTATAATTATATATGCGAAAAGCAGATAAAAAGAGTGCAGGCTATAGCTTCTTTGGAAGCAGGGCTTAACTATGCTTATTACAATCTAAGGACTGATGCTGACTTTATCATAGATCATAATAGCGAAGTTACGGCGGACACATACCCTGATAGCCCTGATCTTCTAATAAACGGGCTCACTGTAAAAATATGGGCGTGGCAAACAGGAGCGACTCCTGGTAAGTATACAGTAAGAGCTAAAACAACATATTAGTATCACCAGATTGATGTAGTTTATAAGTTATTACATTATAATAAGTTAAGGAAAAATGTCTGAAATATAGTATATTTTTCCTTATACATTCGCCTGCCACAGAAATAACAGCGGGCTCAGTACCAATTTTAGGCAAATTTTAGTCTAAATACTAAAATTTGCCTAAAATTGGTTTTTTTATCCACTTTTATTTTTACATAACTCCTTTATTCAAAATAAGTTGCCTTAATCCTTCAGCCTTAGCTTTAAGCCTGTTGCTTGACAAAGTAAGTTCTTTATGGTATATTTGGTTTCACCTATAAAATCGGTAACTCTATTAGGAGGTGTTATAAATGTCAAGACTTATGGATACAGATGAATTAGCCAGATACCTTAAGCTGGAGAAACAAACCATTTACAATTGGCTTCATCAAAAAAAGATTTCAGGCATAAAAGTAGGCCATGTCTGGAGATTTGATAAAAAGTCAGTTGATGAGTGGTTAAATTCTCAAATGGTAGAGGCTAAAGCTAAAACATAATATAATGAATAAAAATATATTATCCATCCTTAATCCTAAAAAGGTTGTTGGCTTGTATATAGGCCATGATACTGTGGACCTGGTTGTGCTGAAATCAGGCCTTAGCGGCCCTAAGCTTATAAAATTCGGACAGGCTGCCATATATCCGAATAAGCCTGAGCATGAGGGAGAAATCATGACTGGGGTTCAAACAGACGGCGCAACGCCTTTTCAACCATCCAAAGCTTCCAATAAGATTAAAACCAAAGAAGAGCATATTATAGAAGCTATAAAAAGGGTTCTTTCGGAAAATAACGTGAAGCAGGGGAATGTGGTTACCGCTATTCCGAGCGAAGAGGCCATGGTACGATATTTTCAGATGCCTAAGATTCCAAAACAAGAGAGGGCAGCTGCTGTTAATTTTGAAGCAAAGCGGTATATACCTTTTCGCATGGAAGATGTTATTTCTGATTATCAAGTGCTGCCAAGTAAGACTGCGCCAAATGCAATGGATGTGGTTTTTGTGGCAGTGAAAAAAAATACCTTGGAGCAGTATTTAAATATTTTTAATGCAGCAGGGCTGAAACCGATAATAATAGAGTCCGCGCCTTTTAGCTTGATGAGGGCATTCAATGCAGCCCAGCAGGTAGATCCAAAGGTTAATACCGCTATAGTAGACATAGACACTAGTTCCTTTAATATCAACATCCTTAGAAGCGGCGTGCCGTACATAATAAGAGACATACCTATCTCAGATATTGAGTCTGAGGGAAAGTCACTGGAACCTGTGTTTGAAAAAATTCTGGCGGAAATAAAACTTTCCTTTGATTTTTATGAAAAACAATTTCCAAGCGAGGTTATAGATAAAATAATTATATACAGCAGATTGCCTCTGGAAAACTGGCATGAGATAGTGGGCAAGGAATTGCAGATACCCGTAGAGGTAGGAGACCCTCTCAGGGGAATAAAAATAGCATCAGGGGTTGTGCCTGCAAGGGCAGCCATATGCTTCGGAATCGCATTAAGAGGCCTGGCAGAGCCTTTTATAGATATAAATTTATGCAAAGAAAAATTACTTGTTTATAGGAAAAAGGAGTTTTTTTTAAGGGTAGCATTTCTAGAGGCTTCTCTGGCAGTATTTTTATTGATAGTGCTGAAGGTTTTTACCATAAAGGCTATGGCGCCTCTTACCGGCGAATTAACCAAAACATTGTCTGAAAGGCCTAAGGTGGAGGTAAATGTAAAAAGCGATAACATATCCGATCTGGAGAAAATAAAAAATGAGATGGAAGCAAGAAAAAACATCCTGGAAAATCTTATATCCAGCCGGACTTATCTGACGCCCAGATTGCAGGATATAGTAAAGATAATACCCAAGGATATGTGGCTCGCTGAGGTGAGTTTTGAAGAAAAAATAGATAAAAAGAACACAACCAAGATTACCAGGTCTCTTAATATAAAAGGTTATTATATTGTGAATGATAAAGTCGGAGAAAAAGATGATATTGTGAATATCTTTCTGGGAAAGCTGAAAGAATCAAAAGGCATTAGTAAGGGTATGCCCAAGGCTGATATAGTGTCTGTTAAAAAGCTGGATATGAAAGATAAAAAGATTTCGAGTTTTGAAATATTTTTAACAGGGCCGTGAATATGAAAACAAAAAAAAGAGAAATTAATCCTAGTAGTAAACTTTTTATAGCAACTGCTGTTATTGCGGTTTTAACGCTGGTCACAGGCATTGTTTTCATTTATGCGCCTTTTGCGGATAGGAACAAATCCCTGAGAGCTGATATATTAAGGGAAAGGGATAAAAATATACTTGTGGGCAAGATAAAGGCCCTGGGTAAACATATAAAGGTATACAATAAAAGGATTCCAGAGAGCGGAGGGGTTTCATGGCTTTTGGGGGAAATATCAAATATGGCTTCAAAGGAACGAATAGAGGTATCTTCCATAAAACCCGGAAACCCGGAGGATTATGGATTATATACAAAGCTATCTGTGGTAGTAGAAATAGCTTCTACATATAACCAGCTCGGGAGTTTTGTTTCCGGGATAGAATCTTCGGAAAAATTCCTCAAGGTGGAAACCATTAATATAAAAAGAATGGACCTTGATGAGAAGTTTGACAAAGGTTCAGGGAAGTTCAAGGCTTTTGATGTAAAGGCAAATATTGTTATAAGCACT
>JAHJGB010000133.1 GCA_018824725.1 Candidatus Omnitrophota bacterium | reverse complement strand
CTATTTTTCTGCAGTTATCCATGTATTCATAAATAATTCAAAGTAACCTGATTTTATTTTTTATTGCCAGAAACCGCATTTATCCAACATTTTCGAGATCTGAAAGCGTGAATACAGGCACCGTAATATACGCCAGATAGAATATTACCATCTGCATAATAATTTTAATTATTATAGAGTCTTTTCTTACAAAATGCTATAAAAATAAAACGATTATTAAAGAATATAAAAAATAGGTAAAGAACGTTCCGAATGACACCCGCACGGGCTGGGGTTCATAACTTTGGATATACTTTAAAGTTATGTTTATAAATGGTTCTTTATGGTATAATTAGAAACAATAAATTAGGAGAAAGTAGACCTTTTTGTGCTCTGGATAAGGCAAAGAGGTTTAAATTTTAATCAATATGAACGGCTATGAAAAACGAAACGGTTAACAAATATTTTGATTTTAGTGCGATAAATTATAATTTAGCATATAAGAAAGCCGATGATGTAAAATCATTTATTTTTCATGAACGCAAAAGAATAGTATTAGATATGTTTGACGTAAAGAGCGGAAAGGTTCTCGATATAGGTTGTGGGCCAGCTGTATATACAGATAATTTATCCGAGGCTGGATATGAGATTTATGGTGTTGATTCATCAGAAAGAATGATTGAAATCGCCAAAAGTAAGAATTTTAAGAATGCAAAATTTTTTGTAGGCACTGTGGAAAACATAAAATTTGCGGATAATTTTTTTGATGGGGTATTATGCGTTGGTGTATTAGAATATCTCAATAGCATTGAAGATGGTATTAAAGAAATAGCCAGGGTTACTAAACACGGTGGGATAGTAATATTTACAGTGCCTAATGGGTTGAGTTTGTTAAATAAACTAGACCTATTGTTGCGGAATATAGTAAAATTTGCCTATCGACTATTGAAGGTCAATATAATAAAGCGAGTTATGTGCTTCGATTATGAGTCAAAATTGGTTTATAAAAATGAATTAGATGCTGTCTTAGAAAGAAATGGTTTCAAAGTAGAGAATTCAAGATTTCATATATTTAGATTATCTTTTTTAAATAAGATATATCCCAAGGCTGTCATTTTGATAGCAAAGAAAATGAATTTTATATCTAGCCCATTACTCGCTATTAATTACGTAGTCAAGTGTAGAAAAACATGATCTGGATAATAAAGGATATAATAAGCCTGTTTATTTATATGTTTGTCTGCCCATTTTTTAAGAATAAGAGCGCTGTACTAGTTTATCACTCCGTTGATTATATTGCCAAAGACGATGATCCCAAGAAAATTAATGTCCATCCTGCGTTGTTCGAAAGGCAGATGGCATATATAGAAAAAAGAAAGCAGAGATTTGTAGTTACGTTCGACGATGGTTATAAAAACATCTATATTAATGCCTTCTCTGCGATAAAGAAATATGGCATAAAATCGACTCTATTTTTGACAACCGATTATCTTGATGGAAAGATTAAACTCGATAATTTCTTTGATAATAAATATTCACCAGCGCCTTTGACCTGGGATCAGATTAAAGAAATAAATAACTCTGGGGTTGAGCTTGGTTGTCACTCTCTTACTCATAAAAATATGGCTGATTTAGACGAAGAGACAGCTTATTTAGAATCTTTTGTTTCTAAGAAGAGAATAATGGATATGGCAGGGTATAGTGTAAATTCTTTTGCTTATCCATTTGGCAATGCAGGATCTTTTAATGAAATAACTAAAAAAATCCTTAGTTCTATAGGATATAAGAAAGCCTATACAAACATAATGGGGATGGACAATTCTCAAAGCGAACCCTTTATGATAAAAAGAATAAGGATTTACAGCACTGACAATATGTTTCGATTCGAAATGAAAGTTGCTGGTGCTTATAATTGGGTAGATTCATTGGTTGGTATATTTGAAAAAAATTAGTTTTACACCCACAATTGCCTGTCAAGAGAACGATATTATAGGGTTATATATTGACCTATTTTTCTGCAGTTATCCATGTATTCATAAATAATTCAAAGTAACCTGATTTTATTTTTTCTTGCCAGAAACCGCATTTATCCAACATTTTCGAGATCTGAAAGCGTGAATACAGGCATTTATGTTCTTCTATTTCGATACGGCTTATGAGCCTAAGGTTAGTCATTCCGTTTAATATAAAAAACGTCCACGCGCCGGGCGTGGTAATAATACATTTACCGCCTGGTTTCAGAATACGATATACCTCCCTAATCCTATCTGGTAACAATATCGGATTTATATGTTCGCATACAGCCAGCATAGTTACTACATCAAAATATCCGTCTTTAAAAGGAATGGTTTTACTATTTTCTATATTGAATTTCTGCAAGCTGATATCATCCGGTATATTCTTATGCCCTTCATTCACATGCTGATCCACTCCGTATTTATCCACAAATTTTACAGTGGAAAGAAAATAAGGGTAGTTACCACAACCTATATCAAGCACCCGGCCATTCCTGAATCCATCCGGTATGAGGCTGTCTGCCACTCGCGCTCTTTTTTTGCAAGAAAATTCTCAAAAAAACCATAACTTCTAGTAATGTTTTTCATGGGTTAATCTGTAAACCTGTATCTCAGCAATGCCCATATCGCGCTCAGAGCATGCCACCATCTTATTTTCTTCCCCTCTGAATAATCCCTGCCGTAATAAGATATAGGTATCTCATACACCCTGCATTTTTTCTTGAATATCTTGGCTGTAAGTTCAGGCTCTACCGTAAAATCGCCGGATCTTATATTCATATCCTTTACTATTTCTCTTTTGAATACCTTGTACCCTGTCTCCATGTCAGTTAAGGTGGTATTGTATAGAATATTTGTCAGTAGCGTAAGGATATTATTGCCAAGTTTATGCCAAAACATATACACCCTTTGCGGCCTGCCGCCTGAAAGCCTGGAACCATAGACCACATCAGCATGGCCTTTTATAATAGGGTCTAATAATTTCGGATATTCCTCAGGATCATATTCCAAATCTGCATCCTG
>JAHJGB010000017.1 GCA_018824725.1 Candidatus Omnitrophota bacterium | reverse complement strand
TCTTTATCTTGGTGATATCAAAAGTGCCGTATTTCTCGTAAATCCTGATGGCGATAGAAATAACCAACGCTGTAACCCCAAGGCCTATAACAATAGACGTTAGGACCAAGGCCTGAGTAAGCGGATCCACCATATTAAGTATGTTCTGATCCTTGGCAACTATAGGCGCCCTTCCATCGAAACGATAACCCAAGAGCACAAAAAATAGATTCATGGCATATTCCATTATACCAAGCCCGACTATTATTTTTACAAGGTTTCGCTTGCGCAATACGCCGTAAAGCCCGACACAGAATAACATAAGACACAGAAAATAAAGCGTCATAGTTCAATCCTTACTTTGATTTCTCTACTATTACCAACGTCAGAAAAATAGCAAATAAGCCTACGCCTACCTTTATGCTGATTGCTATATTGCATAAAGGTATAATCCCTGCGCTGAACAGGTTAAAAGGCGTTCCTTTTGGCAGGATATTCAAAAAGAATGAGCCGCCTAAAAAACCCAACAGCGCTATTGACAGAAACATAAGCGCGCCTATGGATTCCAGATTGGAAGCCAGGTTTTTAGAAACCTTGGATATAGCAACATCCTTGCCAAAGGCAAGCATAAGGTGCACAAAAGATAGTGCCACTATTACCCCGCCTGCAAAACCACCGCCTGGAGAAAGATGTCCATGCAGAACAATGTAAATGCCGAAAAGCAGTATCAGTCCTACTGTCAGCCGCGTAATTGTTTTTACTATCAATGTCATGCCTGTTTTCGGATTATCTATCATTTTCTTTTCTTTCTACCGGGCCTGCGCAGTATTGCCATTATGCCTATCACAGAAGTAAATAAGACAGTTGCCTCGCCCAATGTATCATATGCCCTGAAATCCAGTATTACAGCGGTTACTATATTTACCGAACCTGTTTTAGACACGCCTTCCTGCAGGTATTTTTTTACAACAGCCATTATAGGCTCGCCAAAACCAGGCAGTTCTTTTAAAGCCAGGCAGGCAAATAAAAGAAATACCGCAATAAAACTAAGCGTGGAAACCGTATTAAAAATCCACCTGCCTTCAATCACTAGTGGCAGGTCTTTATTGATTGTCGCCCTTATTAGAATAATTAAACACAATATCTCTACCACCAGTTGCGTAATAGCCAGGTCCGGCGCCTTAAGGACCAGGAAAGCCAGACAAAGTGCGAAACCAACAGCGCCTACAGCAATTACGCTTGAAAGAAGGTCTTTCACCTCGATCGCCACTATAGCTGCGCAGATCATGAATATTAAAAGTATATGAAGCTCCATCATGCCTCCTATCGGAGCCCGACTCTCATCGGGACTATCGGAGTCCGACTCCCGTCGGGAGTCGGACTCCGATAGTAACTCCGATAGTAATGTTCCATGCTACCTCATAAAAAATAAAAACAATCCCATCATGCCCAAAAGCGTCCACACCAGATACGTCGGCAATATGCCGTTATGCAGATACTGAAAGAATCCGCCTATCCCGAAAACAAGGGCCTTTCCCTGCTCGTATATATCAAAAAATCCAGCCTCTGCTTTTTTATAAATAATCCTCAGCAAGCCATATTCCTTTACGGTATTATAAAACTCTGTGCCGGAAAGCCTCATATCTTTTTCAACCGGCTCTCCTCCTATATAAGAATCGCTCATCCTGACTGATTTAAAATTCCCCAGGAAGTATATGATAAGCCCTATCACAAGGCCTGCAAACAATAGTAAAGTGGCTTTTAAAGTCTGCCACTCGCCTATAAATACAACTCCTGCCCCTAAAGCAGGCCTTATAAAAAATTTTAAAGGGATCTGATATGCGAATATCCCGAATATTACGCATAAAATCGCCAGAATAGAAACAGGCAGCCACATCTGCCATGAAACCTCGTCTCTCCTGCTATTCTCTTTACCATCTGCTCTCTGCCCTAAAAATATTGCATGAATCAGTTTTATAAATGACGCTAGCGTAAGTCCGCTTCCAAACATTGCTGCCGCAAGACATATTATCCACAACACTCCGCCTGATTTACCCTTCTCTATCAAGCCTTGATAAATCATCCATTTTGAAAAAAATCCGTTAAACGGCGGAACGCCTGATATAGATAATGCCGCAATCACGCTTGCAAAAAATGTTATTGGCATAATCTTTGCAAGCCCGCCAATCCGGTCCAAATCAGAGGTTTTTGTTTTATATTCTACATTGCCGCCTGATAAAAATAAACAGCATTTATATATTGCATTGTTCAGCATATGAAAAAGCCCGCCTGCTATTCCTATAGGATTACCTGTCCCGATACCCAGCACCATATATCCCACCTGGCTCACTGCATGATAGCCCAAAAGTTTTTTAAAATCATGCTGTACGAGCGCCATCATGACCGCTGCTATTATTGTAATAGAGCCTATTACCATAAGGATTGCATAGGTAAAACTATTCAGAATAAACACGTTAAGCGTCAATCTTGCCAGTAAATAAATCCCCAGCAATTTATCCAGGCTGGCAGGTAAAAATGCTGTTACGCTGATAGGCGCTTCCTGCGCTGTTTCAGGTATCCACGTATGAAAAGGCATGGCGCCTGCTTTTGCAAACGCGCCTGTTGCTACAAGTAAAAAAGACCAGAACGCCATAGGAGCTGTTATGTCTATTCTCATATCGCTTAAATTCAAAGACTTTGTCATAAGCCACATTATACCGAAACCGAGTATCATTAGGCTGTCTGAGCCTCCGATTATAATAAATGTTTTTTTGCTTATCGCAGCTGCCTTTGGGCCCGATATATTTATTAGCGCGTAAAGAGTGAATCCCAGAAACCCCCAGGAGACCAAAAGAAGGATTATATTATTTGAAACAGCGGCTAAGATGGATGAGCCGATGGTCCACAATATATAGGTATAATAAGAAGACACATCCTTATAAGACGCCATGGACCGCATCGAATATAATGTCACCAGCATCCCGAAAAATCCTATAGCCGGCACAATAAATCGAGACAATCCATCTACGTAAAAATACCCTGCATTAAGAGGAGCTGCAAAAAATATCTTTATGCCTGCTATGAATAGATATACGGAAGTAATGAGGCTGAAAAATTCTATTACCTTTCTGAATCTTTTAGGTATGACCAGAATAAATAACCCTGCGATTATTGAAACTAAAATAGGCTCTAATAGTATTTTCATCGTCTTCCCAGCTTGCTTTTAATTTTTTCTGTTTTTTCCTGCGAAAGCCTTACCAGATCCTGACCATCCATAATTTTCTTGCCTGTCTTGTAATCCACCACAGCCATTCTCTCTGTGCAGCAATAACATGGGTCTACTGCAGCCAGGATAATAGTTGCGTCTGAAATAGTCTCGCCTATGACAGCCTTTTTATTGGAAGCAATGTTCATAAAACTTGGGGCCCGTATCTTATGCCTGGCAGGGCTATTTCCTCCGTCAGACATTACGTAGTGTATTACCTCTCCCCTTGGCGCCTCATGCCTCCCGATTCCTTCTCCGGGAGGAATATCCTTTATGCCTGAATCTATGGGGCCTTTTGGCATTTTATCAAGGCACTGGAGTATTATGTCTATAGATTCATAAAGCTCCAGTATCCTGACCACTGCCTTAGAATATACATCCCCGCCTTCATGGGTAATCACTTTCCATTCCACTTTATCATACGCTGCGTAAGGATCGTCTTTTCTGACATCAATAGCCACGCCGGACGCCCTTGCAGTAGGCCCTACTGCGCTATACTGACGTATATCCTCTTTTGTTAAAACACCTACGCCTTCTGTCCTTGCGTGAATAACGGGATCATCCATAACAGCGCCTTTAAACATGTCAAATTTAGGGATTAATTCTTTTAATGTCTTTTTTATCCATGGAAAATCCTCTTCAAGCATATCCCTGCGCGCCCCGCCTGGCTTCATCATCGCGTAACTTTGCCTGTTGCCTGTAACTCGCTCGAATATATCCAGGACCGGTTCTCTGTACCTCCACGCCCACATCCAGACTGTATTATAGCCGAGAAAATGTCCTGCCAGGCCAAGCCATAAAAGATGGCTGTGTATCCTTTCCAGTTCGCCTATTATGGTACGGATATAAAGAGCTCTTTCAGGGACCTGAATACCCAGGAGGTCATCTATCGCGTTTACATAAGCAAACGGGTGCGAGGTAGAGCATATTCCGCAGATCCTCTCGACCAGAAACGTAACCTGATCAAAACTCTTGGATTCAGCTATCTTTTCTATAAGGCGATGGTTATACCCTATCTCGATATCTATATCCACAACAGTTTCGCCGTCCACGTGAAGCTTAAAAAATTCAGGCTCTTCCTGTAATGGGTGATACGGTCCTATTGGAATAATCTTATGCGCCACGATGCCTTTCTAATTAATAACTCTGTAAACTTAAAAGTAAAAACGAAAAAGTCAAAACTACAATTAAAAATTCAAAACCTTAATTTTAATTTTTTACTTTTGCTTTTTTACTTTTGACTTTTTACTTTAATTGCTATCTCTTCTAAGCGGATAATTTCCTTTTGGCCAGTCATCTTTCAAAAGCAAGTGCTTCAGATTTGGATGGCCTTTAAAATTCACGCCTAACATCTCATGTATTTCCATCTCTATCCATTCCGCGCATTTCATAAGAGGGGTGAGGCTCTCTACTTCCAGATTAGACTTATCCAGTATAACTCTTAATGTAACGATAAGCCCTATCTCATCTATTGAAAAATGATACAGGATCTCGACTGCCTTCCTGGTATCCACTCCGGATGCAATAGAAAACCTGGCCTTTTCTTCATTAAAGAGATACCTTGCTATCTGAGGCAGTATATTTTTATTGATGGTGCAATACACCCTGTTTTTAGACTTATGGATAACCTCCGACAAGTCTTTGTCCGAGCGCACCTTTATATTCTGTATTATCGCTTCCTGTCTCATTTTTTGCCTTTAAGTTTCCCGATCAATTTCACAACGCCCGCTATCATCGCCTCTGGCTTCGGCGGGCATCCCGGTATATAAACATCTACAGGCAGAACTGAATCCACCGGATCAGGGCAGTTAGGCCCGTTTTTAAACATGCCCTGGCCGCAAGAACAAGCCCCTATTGCAATTACCACGCAGGGTTTAGGCGCCTGTTCATAGATAGCCTTTATCCGCGGTATCGTCTTCAGGTTCAAAGACCCTGTTACCAGTATTGCGTCAGCGTGCCTTATGCTTCCCACAAGCATTATGCCGAATCTCTCCACGTCAAACCTGGGAGTCAGCATATCCAGGATCTCTATATCGCAATTGTTGCAGCTGCCTGTTGACATGTGATAAACCCATATAGATTTTGTCAGTGCTTTTAATCTCAAGCTCATCACATCCCCTTTATCGCTAATAATACAGCCAGTATAGCCATCAAAGTCATCTTGCCCCAGAAAAATCTTACAGCCTGGTCAACCCTTACCCTGGGGTTAGTATTTCTTATTAAAACTATTATAACTAAAAGCACTACATACTTCCATATGCTCAGAAAATTAAACCCCTGCCAGAATAGCGTTATTAAAAATAACGGCAGGGCTACCATTAACATTGTCTTCGTAAGTTTAAAAATGGCTAAAAGCATGCCGGAATATTCTATGAGCGCGCCTCCCATTATCTCTGTCTCTGCCTCGCTAGCGTCAAAAGGCACTAAGCCGAGTTTTGCCTGCATGCAGAATATCATAACAATAAATGCGATAATGCCGGAAAGGCTTGCGATAAACGAGCCGTTAACAGCCTGATAATTTATAATCTCGCTCAGTCTTAAAAGCCCGTGGCTCTTGATAACAGGCACTATCAAACAAATAATAAAAGGCAACTCGTACGCCATTACAAGCTTTATCTCCCTTGAAGCGCCTAATGACGCCAATGGATTACCGCTACTAGAAGCGCCGAGTATAATAGCTATAGCAGGCAATGTCAAAAGATACATTATTACAATAATATCCCCTGAAAAACCTTTTGAAACAGGGTCTATATTCACAAGCCATATAAGCGTTGACACAAACGTGACAGCGCTCAGGCCTATCATGGGAGAGAGAAAAAATAATCCCTTTGACGCAGACCTTGGGACTGTAATCTCTTTTATGCTTAACTTCACAAGGTCAATAAGGGGCTGGTACCACGGCGGTCCTACCCTCCACTGTATGCGCGCTGTAACTTTACGGTCTATCCAGCTTGCGATAAGCCCAACTATAGCTGTAAATAAGAAGCCGGGGAATATTAAAAAATTAAACAAAAGTCTTGTCATGGATGATACTTCTTCCAGGGCATAGCATGAACTGCCACATGCTTGCCTATTAAATATATATCGTCTTTCTCTGATTCTTCAACTTCTATGAATTTTACAGCCTCAGGTACTGAACACGATTTTACGCACACAGGCTCTTCTTTGTCGCTTCTGTCAATGCACGCGTCGCATTGGGATATTATATAAGGTATGGTATCAAGAGGTATGGTGCCAAACGGGCACGCAAGACTGCATGACTTGCATGAAATACATCTGATAGTAAAGCGTTTTACTATGCCGTCTTCCGGCCTCTCAAGGGCTTCCTTTGGGCAGGCATTTACGCACGGCGCCTCTTCGCAATGCCTGCAAATATATAAAAACTGCCCGATTTCCCGCAAACGAGTTATGCCTGAATTTTTCGGGTGATAATAATAGCTGCATTTCGCAGTTATTTCTCCGCACTTATTCAATTTTTCCAAATCTACGAATAAACGTTTCATAATCTTTTTAGCACACTAAAGTGTGCACTACAGCTGCGATAGCTGCTAAAGTCTGCCCTACAATATTGTCGCAAAGGCCTTCATGAATAGGCAGGTTAAAACCTGCCTATTCTCGGTCTTTGCCTTTAATCCCAAATTTCGTGGATGTGGCTTATTTTGTCATACCTAAATACCGGGCCGTCTTTACAGGCGTAAAAATTCCCCAGCCTGCAATGCCCGCATTTTCCGATACCGCAGCTCATGTTTTTTTCCATTGATAAATAAATCTGCTCCGGCTTATAACCGACTTCCAAAAGCTTAAACGTAGCAAACTTCATCATTATAGGCGGGCCGCACACTATTGAAACGCTGTTTTTAAGGTTTATGTCTAATTTATCAAGGGTTGTAGTTACAAGGCCTACGTTTCCCTTCCAGCTGTCATCTTTTCTATCAACCGTGATTCTGAATTTAACCTTTTTCTTATCCAAACACTGCCATTTATCCAAGACGCAGTCTTTGTAGATTATGTCCGAAGGCGTCCTTGAACCGCAGCAGAATAAGACGCTTTTATATTTTTCTATATCGTGAGCCAGAGCTAAAAATAACGCCCTCAGCGGCGCAAGTCCTACGCCTCCGCCTACAAGAAGAATTTCCTTTCCTTCGTATTCAAAAAGAGGATACTCTTTACCGTACGGGCCTCTGAGTCCCACTGTATCGCCTTTTTTCAGATTGTGGATCATAGCGGTAATCCTGCCCGCTTTCATTATGGTTATCTCTAATTTATTTTTTTCATAAGGCGACGATGAAGGCGTAAAAGGCGCTTCTCCTTTGCCCGGGATACTCATTTCGATAAATTGTCCTGCCTTAAAATGCAAAGGGGCCTCAGGCTTAAGCCTGAACGTCTTTATAGTAGGGCTCTCTTCTATTACATCAAGCACTTCTGTCTTTATCGGTAAATATGGGTTATTTATCATAAATATGGAAGCCCGACTCCCTATGGAAGCCCGACTCCCTATGGAAGCCCGACTCCCATAGGGAGTCGGGCTTCCATAGATTTCAACCTTCCATAACCTCCCCTATTTTTCAAGTTTACTAAGCACTTCTCGGATGTCTATCTTGCCGGGACATGCCTCTGTGCACCTTCCGCAGCCTGTGCAGCCAAATCTTCCTATTGTATCCTGAAAAAAATTAAATTTTTTATCAAAACGATTTCTCATGCGATGCGCCAGCAGTTTCCTGGGATTAGCTCCTCCTGCAACCCTTGCAAAAGACATAAGAAGGCAGGAATCCCACATCCTCAATCTTTCAAACCCATCAACTTTTTTCTGGTCCATCAGAATAAAGCAATGGCATGCAGGGCAAACATAATTGCAGGCGCCGCATTCAACGCATGTCTTTGAGACTTCTTCCCAAAGAGTAGAATCAAACTTAGTCTTAAATGCCTTCTGTATTGAATCTTTCGGAGGAATCTTGCTTTTCTTAACATGTTCCAACAAATCTTCTTTCAGTTTTTTTCTATTTGCATTTCTTTTTTCAATATAAGGCTCTGCGCTCTGAAATAATTTAAAGTAATCTCTTACAATTTTCTCTCCTTTACCGGACCCCATCTCCGCCACATAGCCACCTTCAAGCTCTGAAAGATTGATATCGAACCCCTCTAGAGGATATGGCATTATGCCTATTGCTACGCAAAAACATGTTTCTCCGTACGAGGTGCAATCGCTGGATATTATAAGCCCTTCTTCCCTTTTTAATACATACAAAGGATCGCGGAAAGGTTCCTGGCTATAGACGTAATCCATCACTTTGAAAGACACAAGGTCGCAGGATTTTGCGCCTATAATGGCTACAGGCTTTTCTTTTGCGTCAGAATCCTCTTTGGAAGAAAAATATTCGGCTATCTTTGCCCTGGCAGGAAAATAAAAACTCTTGATGGGTTCTACGGCACGTATCTCTCCTATAACAGATTTCTCAAGGCCATCTTCTCCTACTTTTTTATAAAATCTGTTATTATCTACTTTTACAGGCGCAAAAATCTTGTAAGTTTTAGACAAAGATTTTACCAGCCTGTCAAAATTTGGTTTATTTATAAAATACGAATCCAAAATTGCCCTTCCAATTCTTCAAGGTGAGATATAAAACAAACATCTTTATATGATACATAAATTTGTTTTTATGTCAACATTAAAAATGCAGCTCCATTGCTCTAGGCGGGCAGGCCTTTATGCAGAGCTCGCATGCAATACACTTTGTATCATAAAAAAGCACTTTGCGAGTCAATGGGTCCGTAACAAGAGCGTCTGTAGGGCAGATCGGCACGCAAGCTCCGCAATGAGTACATTTAGAATCATTTCTTTTTATGTCCTTTGAAAGAGGCTGGACTCCGACTCCGATGGACTTCAAATACTTCAGCGCCTTTTCAAGATTACGGTTCTCGCCCTTAATTTCAAGAACCATAAGGCCCTCTTCTCTCGGAGTGACAGACGCCTTTAATATATTAAACTCCAGGTCAAAATCCTTCACTATCCTGTACACTATAGGCTGATCCACAAGCTTGTGAGGAAATTTTAAAACAATCCTGTTAGAGCCCATTTTAACCTCCCAAATTTTGCGAAGCAAAATTTGATCCCGAGTCCCGATTTATCGGGACGAGGGACTCTTTTGTCTAAGCTAATTCTATATCTCCTATGCTTCCAAAATCTTTTCCAAGTATTGCCGCTGCGCCTTTAACGCCTTCTATGGATAAAGCGAATTCAAGGCTGGGCGCGATATCTTTTATATCCTTAATCCTGTTACACGCTGCAGTGGCTACTGCATCTGCTAAAGTCGCAGATTTAGCTATTATAACACAGGCATCTGCTTTTCCAAAGCTCAAAGAATGCCCCATAGTGCCGGAAGATGTGCAAACTCCTATGGGAGTATCTTCGGGTTTTATTTTTATAAAAATTTTATTGCTCAAAGGCGAGTCGCCCGCATAAATCGCAATAGTGCGGACTTTATCTGATTTGATAAATATATCCCCTCCGTTTTCTACGATAATCTGCCTGGAATAAGATAGAAGTTCATTACCCGCAAATTCACTGATTGCCCCTGCAACGCTTGCCATCGGCCCCACGCCTGCAAGAGCTGTTGTCCGGATCATTTCTTTTATAATATCAGCCGCTGTTGAATCCTGGCTTATCGGCTCAAGGCTTGTCATGAATTCCGGCCTTTTTCTTATATAAGCCTCTATCTGAGCTCTGTATTTTTTTACAATCTCTTCCGCGATAGCCTTTATATTTGTTTCTGCGGAAATAAAAAGATCTGTCTCTTTTACAATAACCTCCTGCCCGATGAGGTCACTATCTTTCGCCAATTCCCTGTAAAATCTTTTTTGATACTCTCTACTCTTTGCCATATTCAAACCTGTTTTTTGTTGAGAGCCGGCTGGCCTACGAAAAGACCCGTCTCGCCTTCGGCTCGCCGAGGCGGACGCTCGTCCCGACCACCAAATAGCCGTCGGGACTTCGCTCCGCGGCCGATTCTCGCCCTTCGTCGCGGAGTTTACCCTGAGCCCTTCGCTGCGCTCAGGGTAAACTCCGCGAAGGGCTCCTCAGGACCAGGTCGATACTTAACGAAACGTCTGGGCTCACCCTGCAAGCAGGCTGGGGTCTGAGGCACATTAGAAAAGTTTCGGCAAAAGTCCGCAAGGAATTACGGCGAAGTTTTTATACCGTCAAGACTGCCTTCGGTATAAAAAATGAACCGTAAACCGTAGTGGACGGCAAAACTATTTCAGTGCCGAATGGCCCCAGCCTGCTCGCAGGACACTATGCCCGCTCGAATCGACGAGGCTTTTCTTTAGGCCTGCCATCTCTCAACAAATACGCGGAAGCTGCTCCCCTGTTATCATATCTAAAATCCTCAAGCCGCCTGACTGAGTCTTTAGATAAACTTTTTTATCTTTCTCCTTTTTAACTTCGCCTATAATCCTGGCATCTTTACCTAAAGCATGCCTTTTCATTTTTGATAATATGCTCACTGCGGCGCTTTTAGAAACAACCGCGATCAGTTTTCCCTCATTCGCCATATATAGTGGATCAAAACCTAATATTTCGCATAAGGCCTTTACAGATTTTTTTACAGGTATCTCAAGCTCTTCTATGGCAATGTCATAACTTGAAGCCATACTAATCTCATTCAATGTAGTAGCCAGGCCGCCCCTGGTAGGATCCCTCATAAATTTTATATCCCTGCATATTATCGAAGATACAAATTTATTTAAAGGACTGCAATCGCTTTTAATCTTGGTTTTGAATTTCAAATCCTCTCTGGCCAGAAGTATTGAAGCAGCATGGTCTCCTATTGTGCCGCTTATTATGATTTTATCTCCGGGTTTTATCCTAGCAGCATCTATAAAAGAATCCTCAAATACCTCTCCTATTCCTGATGTATTTATGAATATCCCGTCAATAGCGCCTTTTTCAACAACCTTAAAATCCCCGGACACTATATTTACCCCGGCAAACCTGCACGCATCTCTGATAGAAATCGTTATTCTTTCCAGATCAGCGTAACTAAATCCATCTTCCACTATCATCCCGCAGGATAAATATCTTGGCATAGCGCCTGAAACAGCCAGGTCATTCACGGTGCCGCACACTGAGAGTTTACCTATATCGCCTCCCGGAAAAAATAAAGGCTTAACAACAAATGAGTCAGTAGCGTAAGCCAGTTTTTTGGACCCGGATTTTATAAGCGCGGCATCTCCCATTTTATTTAAAAAAGGATTGCCCAGATTCTTCAAAAATAAATCTCTTATCAAATCATGCATCAATTTGCCGCCGCTTCCATGTGAAAGAGTTATAGTCTTCATTTCCGACTTGTCCCGTACCCGAGCGAAGCGAGTGGTGCGGGGTACCTGTAATACGCAGCGCACGCGCCTTCGCTTGAAACCATGCACGCGCCATAAGGATTTTCTGGAGTGCACTTTTTAGAAAATAATGCGCAATCCAAAGGCGTTTTTATGCCCTTCAATACGCTGCCGCATATGCATCCTTTATCCACGCTTGTTTTTACATCCGGTAAATCTATATTTTTCTCAGCATCAAAATCTCTGTATCTTTTGCTTAAAATAAGGCCGCTATTTTTTATAACCCCGATACCCCTCCAGTCTGAATCATTTATTGAAAAAACCTCCTCTATTAGTCGAAGCGCTTTGATATTGCCTGAAAATTTAACCACCCTGTTATACTGATTTTCAACCTTTGCCTTCTTTGACTTGACCTGCCTGATAAGCATAAATACAGAATGTAGTATATCAAGCGGCTCAAAACCTGCTATCACGCACGGTATATTGTATCCTTCACAGATACGGGCATAGGGCTTCATGCCTATAATAGCGCTTACATGGGCAGGGCACAAAAATCCTTTTATATTCGCTTTCTTGTCTTTTGCCAATAGTTTCATGGCAGGAGGCATAACCTTGTGGTTTGAATATACAAAAAAGTTTTCCAATTTCTTCTTTTTTGCATATTTTACTGTGGCTGCCACAGTAGGGGCTGTTGTTTCAAATCCTATGCCCAGGAACACTATTTTTTTATTCCGATTTTTTTCCGCAAACAGGGCGGCATCAAAAGCCGAATATACAATCTTCACTTTGCCTTTTAATTTTTGCTTTAAAAGGCTGGAATTAGTGCCAGGAACTTTTAACATGTCTCCAAAACTGAACACAATAACATTTTCCAGGCTCGTAAGCGCTATTGCTTTATCAATATAATTCTTCGGGGTCACACATACAGGGCATCCCGGCCCGGATATGAGCCTTACATTTTCCGGCAGCATCCGCCTGATTCCGAATCTTTCAACAGCCATTGTATGCGTTCCGCATACTTCCATAAAGTTCATATCTCCAAGGCCTCTTGCCTCCTCTTTTATAAGCCCGGATATTCTGGCTGCTATATCTAAATTTCTGAATTCGTCTATGTATTTCATATATTAATGTAGGGGGTGGTCGCGACCGCCCCCTACTGGATTTCTTCTAATATTTTTAACGTCTCTTCAGCTTTCGCAGGATCTAATTTCTCGATTGCAAACCCTGCGTGCACAATCACGTAATCGCCGATCTTGGGATTCTTCAAAAAATTAATCCCTATAACGCGCTGTATGCCTCCGCTGGACACATTTGCCCTGTCTCCTTCTATTTTTAAAATTTTCATTGGAATCGCTAAACACATATTAAACCCCTGCCAGAACTGCCTGGCCCAATGGAATCGAGCCGTCATGAGCCGGAACATTTTTATGTAAAAATACCTCAAATCCTTCTTTTTCCAATAAAGGCCTGATGGAATTTTTTAAATAGTTATTTTGAAAAACCCCTCCGCTCATGCAGACCTTTTTTATTCTATATTTTTTTCTCAAAATATTACAGACATCTTTTATCATATGGCAAATAGCATTATGAAACTTCAAAGAAATATCCGGCTTCTTAACGCCTTTTTTCAAATCTTTCACAATGTTTCTTATCACAGGGCCCCAATCTATTATTATCATCCCTTTTTCATCAATATATTTAAACTTATATTTACCTGAAACCTGAAACTTGAAACCTGAAACTAGCATTGTTTTCTCTAGTCTAACTGCCGCTTCTCCTTCATATCCTGCAAAATCACAAACTCCAATCAGCGAAGAAACCCCGTCAAACAGCCTGCCCATACTTGAAGTTAACGGCGAATTTATTTTCTTATCTATCATCTGGCCCAATATGTCATTGCGAGGCCATTTTCTTCCTGTCATTGCGGGCGAAGCGACCGAGGACGCAATGTCCAAAGAAGTGCCGAGCCCTCCGGGCGAGACCAATCTATTTTTTCCATATATCGAATAAAGATAACTAAACGCCATCCGCCATGGTTCTCTAATAGAAGCTTCCCCGCCCGGCATTGGAATATACTTCAGATGCGCAATTCTCTTTAATCTTTTTATAGCGCCTGCAAAAAATTCCCCTCCCCAGATGTTCCCATCCGATCCAAAACCTGTTCCGTCAAACGCAATCCCTATTACCTTGCCTTTTATATTATTATCGGCTATACAGCTTGCTACGTGCGCCTCATGATGTTGAATCATTTTGACTTTTGACTTTTGACTTTTGACTTTTTCAAATGCATACTTAGTGGCTATATATTCCGGATGCAGGTCGCATGCGATAATCTTTGGGTCTATCTTTAGTTTTCTTTGAAGTTTTTTTACGTCTTTTTCGAATTTTTTAAAATTCCTTAAATCTCCCTGATCGCCCTGCGCATCTGACAAATAGGCAAATCTGCCTTTGGCAAAACAAAAACTAGCCTTTGACTGGGCGCCCAAAGCCAAAACACTGCTCTTTATGCCGAAAGGTAAAGTAATCTCTGTGTATTTCATAGCAAACAACTAGAAAATCGACTTTGTTAGTTTTCTGGTTAATTCAGGGAAATATCCTTATTCACATATCCCAAAAATCTAAGCCTTAAAACAGTAAAAAATGCCTCAACGATTATCCTGAGGCTAAATTTTGAACTCCCTTCTTTCCGTCTAGTAAAAAGTATTGGGACCTCTTTAATGCAGTAACCTTTTTTGTAACATGCATAGGTCATTTCAATTTGAAAAGCATATCCTTTGGAAAGTAGCATGGATAGATCGATTTCTTTTAAAATATTCCCTCGGAAACATCTAAAACCACTTGTTGCATCGTATATATTGAAGCCAAGAACAGCTCTTGCGTAAAGATTGGCGCAATAGCTTAATCCCGTTCTAAAGATTGACCGGCCCTCAACTCTAAAGCCATCCTTATATCTTGAACCTATAACAATCTCTGCGCCAAATTTAATTTCATTTAATATTTGCGATATTTCTGCAGGATTATGGGAAAAATCTGCATCCATTTGTAAGATGTAGTCAAAATTTCTTGCTAAAGTCCACCTATAACCATCTTTCAATGCATTGCCCAGGCCGAATTTTTCTAACCGATGTATCACATGAATATTTTCATATTTTTTGGCCATTTTCTCGGCAATCTCACCGGTACCATCGGGAGAGTTATCATCAACTATCAAGATTTGCGTTTGAGGATGAAGAATTAAAATTTCCTTAACTAATTTTTCAATATTCTGACGTTCATTATATGTAGGTATGATAATAAGGGTTTTCATTTTTTTACGTCGCTGTAATTTGAAAAAAACCATCGCATGGCAGTCCTGACATACCTGAACAGTTCGCTTAGCGACCTTGCTTTAAGGACGCGTTTAATTATGTAGGAAAAACGAAAATAAAAATCACTATAAAACTTTCTTAGGTATTGTTCTATTTGGTGTTCCGATAATTCTGACCACGGAGTCGGCAGGCGCTTCTCCGGTTTCTTCCCCAGTATATATTCTCTCCAATAGTCAACTCCTTGTGTCTTAATCAAATAATCGTTTAATTCTGTATTTGGCTTAGCAATTGTCCTGCATACCTGAATGAAATCTAACTGTAGTTTTTTTGCAAATTTTATTGAAGATAAAATAGTGCCCCTGCTATCGGAAGGATTCCCTACCATAAAAAACCCCAGAGTGCTAATGCCATGCTTATGCGTCAAGTTGATTGCGTGAATTATCTGCTCAGTGTTAATTTTCTTGTTAATGTTCTCCAAAACGTGCTCAGAAACGGATTCTATACCGTAATAAATCTTCCTGCATCCGGCACGCGAAGCGGCGCGCAGGATATCATCATCCACAACATCGGTTCTGGATCGGCACGACCATTCTATCTTTATCCCGCGCTTCAGTATTTCTTCGCAAATCGCTATGGATCTTTCTTTATTTATGAAAAAGGTGGCATCAAAAAAATCTATCTCGCGTACATTAAACTTCCTATAACATTCCTCTACCTCATCTACCACGTTAATTGGGGACCTTTCCCGGTAAACAAGCCTGGATATCGCACAAAATGAACATTTAAAAGGGCACCCCGTACTTGTAACCATAACAGTGAAATTCTTTAATTGGGATGTAAATGAATAGTAAAGTTCATTCGGCAATAAATGCCGGGCAGGAAAAGGGTAATCATCAAATGCAACAATATTTTCCAGCGGCGGGTTGCATATTACAGTATCATTTTCCCTGTAGACTACCCCCCGAATATCCTTTACGTCCGTTTTGCTGCCTAAAGCCGAAAGCAGCGCCGGCAAAGAACAGTTGGCCTCTCCTGCGATTCCGTAATCAAAGCACTTATGCCAAAGAGATTCCTTGGGGTACAGCGTTATATTAATGCCCCCCACTATAACTACAACATCCATATTGTCCTTAAAATAATACGCCCAGTCAACAACTCTATGAAACCAGTAAGTATCGGCACGGAAGCCGATGACGTCCGGGCCGAATTTTTTTAATTGCTTAAGCGTTTTCCCCTTGTTAAGCTTTAAAGCATTCGCGTCTATCAGGATGACCTTATGTCCGGCTTTTTCCAGTATCGCAGCGACATATGCAAGGATTATCGGTGGCGCCAAACAAAATTCTTCGTCAACAACCTTAAGGTTTTCAGAAAAAATCCTATGGCTAAAAAGACAATGTATTAATGCTATTTTCATGTTTTAAGTCCCGCATTCAACAATGAAGCGCGACACTTGAGGCAAAGTCCCTATCAGGGGTTTTATAACCCAAACACTTGAGAGGATGTTCATTAATAAGATTTTCGACCCATTGCAACCATTCTTTGGTAATTGTAGCAAACCCTGTGCTTTTGGGCAAGAAGATACGCACAAGCCCTATGACATTTTCAACAGGCCTTTTTTCCCAGCTATGACTCGCTTGGCAGCGTCATAGAGAGATAAAAAACTTGTTTTTTATTATCACTGCAAATCCTTCAAATAACATCTTTATCTCGGGCAAGCAGGGATTTTTCATTAAGTGTATGATCCTATGTATAAAGAATCGGGGGTTAAAATAAACCTTCTTATATGCCTCTTTTATTGATTTCTCCAGAATAGGCAAATCCAATTGGTCTTTTAATATCTTTCCTTTCTTATTAAAATATTCGTCGTAATCGTATGAAAGTAACGTCTTATTTCTTTTCGCCTCATCGAATAACTGGCTGCCGGGTAGAGGGGTGAATATATTAAACGTCGTGTAGGTCGGGTTTAATTTTAGAGCAAAGTTAATAGTTTTTTTAATCTCATCCGCGGTTTCGCCCGGCATCCCTATCATGAATGATACCTTGGCCGCAATTCCGATTTTCTTTGTTGAGTTAATTGTTTCCTCTGCCTGTTCTAAAGTCGTATATTTTTTCGTCTTTACGTGCCATTTTTGCGTCCCGAAGTCTACTCCATATTTTATATTGCGGCATCCTGCTCTCCTCATAGCCAGCAACATCTCTTTGTCTACCGTATCCACCCTTGCATAGCAATTCCAGGTGATTTTAACATCTTCGTGCAGCAATTTTTCGCAAAATTCCATTATCCTTTCTTTTGGCGCCGTAAGCACATCGTCATAAAAACGGAAGTCATGTATTCCAAAGTCGCGCATGCATGATTTTATTTCTTCAATAACGTTTGCGATTGAGCGGAATTTTACTCTATTTTTGAAACGACTGCCGGTTCTGCCGCAATACGTACACTGGTACGGACAACCTCTTGAAGAAAGAATGCCGGTTGATGGTAGCTGATAATAGTTACTTGGAATGGGGATATACCTGCCCACATCCGCTAAATGCCGTGCCGGAAAAGGCAAGCTATCTAAATCTTCGATGGGTTCCTGTGGGGGATTCTGTATAATGGTGCCTGTCTGGCGCCAGACGAGGCCTTTGATATCAGGAATATCTCTTCCTATCACAAGGTCACTAAACGGCCTTTCTCCCTCTCCGTAAATTAAATAATCAAAGTTTTTAAACATCGCCAGGGTTTCTACGGGTAAGGCCGATGCGTGGGCTCCTCCGACAACTATTTTGGCTTTACTGTATTGCCTGATTAATCCCGCTATTCGATTTGCAGTTGTAATAGAGTTAGTGTAGGCAGTCATACCGATAAAGTCAAAATTACTATGCTGCAATATATCTACTAAACGCTGTTCTGCGTCATTATATAAGGTCATATCAATAAAAGAAACGCGCATCCTTTGCTTTTCTAAAAAAGAGGCGATATATAACAATCCCAGCTCTAACTCGTGGCCACCGTAATCTTTTCTAAAACTCCCTCCAAAATCTATGGATAAGCGCGCGGGAGGGCGGACAAGTAATATATTCTTAATCATAGTCTCTGGATCCAATATCCCTTAATATGGCCTTTGCTATGTTTTCAGCCAACAATTGATTGCCCTTCCCTGTGCAGTGGCCAAAATTACCACCAAAGGAATCAATGAAATATTCGTCATAATTACCCTTCTCTAAGGCTGCTTTAAACACAGCTTCATTATCTACGAAGATAATGCCTTCTTTATCTTCAAAAATATTCTTTAGCGGCTCAAGCTTACGGCAAGGATACTGCACTACCACCAGTCTTATTTTTTTTTGCTCTAGGATTTCTCTAAGCTTTCGATAGTTATGAATTGTGATTTTAGAATAAGGTCCTGATTTATTTGCAGTATGAGCATATCGTTTTTCGCTGGCCTCAAAACCTAATCCTGGCTGTAGCTGTAAACTATCTCTGTAAAAGTCCTCTAATCCAAGATGGCTAGCGTAATTTCGCAGACTTTTCTCGAGAGGCCCCTGTAACAATTCTTCCGCATCATGCAATCTTCCCTGCTCTATATAAAGCCGGGCCAATTTAGCATATATCTCGTGATTCCCTGGGTTTATTTCTAAACCTTTTGTCCAGGCCTGTTGGGCTTCTTGAAATCTTGTCGCTTGCTCATACAAACTTCCTAATCTATAGTATGCACATGACTGCCTTGGGTTTATTGTTATAGCCTTTACAAACATCTCTTTTGCTTCCCGGAATTTCCCTTCCGCTTCATAGCAACTACCGAGTTCAAGGTATAGCTCGTAATGCCTCGGATTTATCTCGAGCACCTTTCGAAATATTTCTTCTGCTTCCTGAAATGCTGCGCTCCATTTATAATACACCGCAAATTGCTTATATATTTTATAGTGCCCCGGGTTTTGCTCAAGCGTTTTCCTAAGGATTATTCTTGCCTCTGACCATCTTCCCATATTGATATAAAACTCACCCAGAGAGAAACATGCCTCACGACTTTTCGGGTTAATTGCAATAGCTCTTTTCAATATATTTTCTGCGTTATTGCTCCTTCTCGTCTTTCTATAATGACGTGCCAATTCATGATATGCATCAATCTTTTGAGGGTATAGCATGATAGCCCGCTGTAACAGCTCTTCTGCTTCTTTATACATTGCTGCATCGTGATAAGCCTCCCCTATTGTAACGTATGCTTCAGGGCTCTCCAGTTTTACAGCGACGAGCTTGTCATATGTTTCTTTTGCTTTCTGATATTTTGCTCTTTTTATATAATCGAGCCCCAGGATACAAATTGCTTTGTAATCTTCCGGATTAAGCTCAATCGCCCTTTTCAGCATATCCTCTGCTTCTTGGTTTCTTCCTACATATATATAATACCCGCCTAATAGAGAATAAACCTTGCTGTCTCCGGGAGCTCTTTCGATAAGCTTTTTAAGCATCTCTTCTATCTCTTGAAGCCGCCCCTCACTTAGATAATACAGGCCTAATTCGGGATGATGGGCGATATAGTTTTGAGGGTTTATTGCAAGGGCCTTTTGGAATAGTTCTTCTGCTTCCTTAAATCTTGCTGTCTCTGCATAGCACTTTCCTAATTCAAAATAGGCCGTATCATCTCCGGCGTCAGCCATAATAGCTTTTTTAAACACTTCTTCTGCTTCCCGGAATCTTGCCGAATCCAGATAATAACTCCCTAACGCAAGATAGGCTTTGTTATCGCCAGGGTTTATTGCAATGGCCTTTTGCAGCCTCTCCTCTTCTTTCTTAAACCTTACTGCCATAGAATGCCCGGTTAAAAAGAAATCTTTTTCTCGCAGTTCTTCAAGTTTATTGGCGCTATGCAGCCATAGAAGAGTTGTAAGTTTATAGACTTTGAATTCACGGAGAACATGTAACGGCCCGGGGAGAAATATGTCCTCATAGGGAAGAACGCCTTCTTCATTTATTCCCATCATCGTAGTTACCATATCAGGCTGGTATTTATTCAAATGATCGGGTAATCGTCTCAAAATATCTCTTGTGGTGATCCCTCTGACTCCTTCATTGATAACAACGAACTTAACCCCAATATTATTCTTATTCAGTATCTGCTGAAGCTGAGAAGGATAGCAGTTCTTTCTGTATGCTGTCGTAGACTCACCTAAACAAAGAATACGATATGTCCCTCTTTCACGAATAACCTCTTCATTTCTGTATTGCTGCAAAGATATGAGTACCCAGCCTCCCAGCCGTAATCCCAACTCGAGGATAACAACACATATAACCAACCCAAAAAGTATTAAAATTACTTTTTCTCTAAGTCTTGACATGCGTTACTATTACCATTTGCTATTTTATTTTTTTTAAAAACCCAGAGGGGGACAAGGTTACCAAAAATCTTTCTCTACTACGGTCTATCTGAAAATTATCGTTGGCCTTGACGAACTCTTGCACCGCTTCATAAGCCTCTGGCGTAGCGGTATCATGTACCATAACATAGCTTCCGGCGGCTACGGGTAAAGCGTAATGCGAAAGGTTCTTCAAAACGTGGTTTTTCTTCTTCAGAGAGTCTAGTAAAATGAATACCTTACGGCCCTCTATCATCTTGGTGACCCTATCCACGATCCGGGGATCTTCAGAGTTGCCTTCAATGAATATAATTTTTTCTTTCCAAATCTTATACTCATATGCTTTTGGTATATTTTTCTGGCCGATCACCTCTTTGTGACTATATTTTTTCATCTTTTCATCCACGCGTTTTCTCCATTCATCTGGAGAGTCCCGAGAAACGGTTATTACTTTTCCCTGCTCGTTGACCTTCTCAAGAATGGTTGCGTAAAATAATGCAGTCCCGCCTTCGGCCGTGCCTATCTCAAGGATAAAATCTGGTTTTATTTCATATATAATCTCCTGCGCAACCCAATTATCGCTAGGGAATTGCATGGAGCGCACGCCTAAAAAAGTAGGGCGTGAATACGGTTCTCGAAAAACTTGCTTTAAAAAATATCCCTGGAATCTATTAACCAATCTCCTGCCCGTATTTATATAAATATTAAACGAGATCAGGAATATCATGCATGTCACGAAAAGAATAATCTTTGTTAATCTTGTCTTTTTCTCATTGTTTCCCATGTCAGTGATTATACAGCAAAGGGCTGTGGTAATCAAGCTGTCAAATAATCGGTAATGAATTATCTTTTTCCATTATATATATCCCTCTATCGCAAAAAGTGGTATAATTTGTAAAAATGCTAAAATTATCTCAGCCTATGGGTTATTTATTTGCGTTGACTTCCGCTTTTTTGTGGGCTCTCGTTACAATCTTTTATAAAGATGTCGGCAGTAAAGTGTCTCCTGTCGGAATGAATATCGGTAAAAACATTGTAGCTGTCGTATGTATAGGTGTTTTATTATTTAGTACAGGCTTCGGCATGGTTAAAAGCCAAACATTGTTTTTTTTAATCATGAGCGGTATATTAGGAATAGCGCTTGGCGATACGTTTTTTTTCATGGCTTTGTCCAGACTGAAGCCAAGCATGGCGGTGCTGATGACCACTGCAATACCTGTACTAACCATACTATTTGCGGTTGCATTTCTTAACGAACACTTATCGGCAATATCCTGGACAGGATGCATCCTGGTAATTACCGGCATAGTGATTGTATTATCAACAAGGAACCTGGAAGATACCAAGGGAGTAATTTCCGTAAGCGGTATACTGTACAGCTTGCTTGCGGCAGTTTCCTGTGCCGCAAGCGTTATCTTTTCAAAATATGCGCTCATGTCGATCTCTGCCCTTGAAGCGTCTTTTATCAGGCATCTTTCAGGCCTTGCGGTGCTCATTATATGGGGCGGCATCACTGCGCGTCTGGGTCTTTGGTTAAAACCTCTTGCAAGAGACGTCAAGCTCATGCATAAGCTTTTTGCCGCATCATTCTTGGGAACTTTTCTAGGAACCTGGCTTTGTCTTCTTGGTCTGCAATTTACAACCGCATCGGCGGCTACTGTTCTAAACTCAACAAGCCCATTGTTCATAATTCCCTTGTCGGGTATATTGTTAAAAGAAAGAATCCAAAAACGTTCTATTGTAGGCACAATAACTGCCTTCATTGGAGTGTGTATTATCATCGTGGGAGGCTGATGTGAAAGATACATTGTATAAGAACACTAGCAAGATATCGGGAAAATTTAATTTCGATGAAGATACCGCGCGTGTTTTTAATGATATGCTCAGGAGAAGCGTACCTCATTATCATGAAATTCAGGCTATGATCTGTTCAATAGCAAAAAAATTTGCGCGGAGAAATTCCAACATATACGATTTGGGCTGTTCCACGGGCACTACATTGCTCAAAATTTCAACAGCATTAAGCAGATTTCCGGTAATAATAATAGGCATCGACAACTCTGAAGCAATGCTCAAAAAAGCTAACACAAGGTTGCAAAGCTCAGGATCCGCAGCTCCGTGCACCTTGATAAAAAAAGACTTGAACTACGCATCCGGCTTTAAAAATGCAAGCGTTATAATATCGAATCTAACGCTACAATTTATCAGGCCGATTAACAGAGAACGCCTCCTTTCAGAAATATATACCGGCCTTAATACCAATGGCGCCTTTATCTTAGTTGAGAAGATAACTTCGAAAAACCAGAAAATAAAAAGGACGTTTGATGGCCTGTACCATGACTTTAAACTTAAGAATGGCTATTCAAAATCTGAAATATCCCGGAAAAGAGAAGCTCTCAAAAATGTCTTGATCCCCTACGCGGCCGAAGAGAATGTAAGGTTACTTAAAAAAAGCGGGTTCCGGTTAATAGATGTTTTTTTCAGGTGGTATAATTTTTGCGGGATACTCGCGATAAAATAAAATGCAGATGAACAAAATTTTATTATTCCCTCGGCCTGAAGCGGTATATTTTAATGCCCCCTACTTTTTTAGAGAGGGTAAGCTTAAAATGCATTTTAAGCTTATCGCTTAACGCCTGGGCGCTACGATTGACATCGTCTTCCCACCTGCTGACTAACAGCCAAATCTGCCGATTTGAGTTTATTATATCCTCTTGTTGCATAACCTTTCTATCAAAATCGCTCGCAATATAGTCTAAGCTGTGCATCATATTTATACCGGGGCCGGGATCTTGGTATCCGGCTTTCCCTTGGCTCTGTTCGATGCCTATGGTTATAATAAGGTGGCCTTTGTACCGGAATGACTCCTGCCAGCGGCCGCCTTCAAATTTACCGAAGATAAGTAAATCTTTTAAGGCTGCCTTATCAGCATCGCTTAAATAATACATAAACGGAACGGCTTCTTTCGTTGTAGCCATAATAATAATGTCATCGTCCTTTAAATCATTACCCTTGATGAAACGTACGGCCTTCTGCCAATCAACATTGATAGTGGCTCCGTACATCGTCTTTAAAGGAATAATATTTAACAAGAAGATAATCACTAGTATCGCCAAAGAAAATAATTTACGCTTATGATAAATCCCCCTGGCAACTATTAAATAGAATGCCGGCAGAAAAAATAAGAAATCTTTGATAAGATACACTGGGAAAAACAGGTAAGAAAATAAAAAACTCAAGGCAATAGGCGCTACTAACCAAATCACAACAAAAGCCTGATGGCCTTTAACCTGCTGGCTAAAAATACGAAAGAGGCCTAGTATGAAAAAAATCCCAAACACCAGTATCATCGCCAGGGCAATCATTGGCGGAAAAGATGCGTGGTTTAAAGAATCTAAACCATACGTCGGCCCTCCGTAATAGAATGTGAGGAATGTATCCGTTAGGCTTTGAATATTTGGCGGCCGCGCCCACCATAGTATCGCCTTAAAATAATCTTTTTCTGCAATCAATATCCATGCCCATAATCCTAAAAAAAGCACTAAAGGTAATTGAAAATAGAGCCATTTTTTCAATTGCTTTCTATCTATCACCCGATGGATGCAGATGACATAAAGAAATTGGACTGCGATAACAGAGAGCCCAAATGGATGAGTACAAACAATCAAGATATTCAACAGCAAATTGACCATAAGAACGCTTGACTTTTTTCTTTTCAAGAAATCAATAAAATAAATAAAGGAAAGAAGGACCAAGAAAACAAGAAAGCTGTAGTGTTTGACCTGCTGAGAATGATAAATATGAAAACATGAAATTGATAAAAGAAAAGATGCGATAAGCGCTATGCCGGTATTAAATAAACTTTTGCCCAATCGGTAGACTAAGAGAATGGACGCAATCCCGAGCAGGGCAGATAAAATCCTGGTAGCAAAAGCCCCTATCCCAAAAGCCGCTATCCAAACCTTCAATAAAATAATATACGGTATCTTATAATTAGCGACTGAATGCAGCATAAAGCCCAGATCTTTTAGCGCGTGCGCAATGAAGCCTGTTTCGTCATACCATAGCGGTTTTGCAGCAAGCCCATATAATCGCAGTATCGCGCCCAGTAGCATGACCGAAAGAAGGATAATAGGACCTTTGATCTTCAAGAATTGAACCATAGCGTTCTTGGTACGAGTGAAAGGAGCGCTTTAAAATTAAAAAATGCGGTGATTTGTAAACTGCACTCATAGGTACAATAACATTTAGCCTTTTTGATTTCTTTCCTGAGCGACTCGGCATCCTGAGAAAACCATAACTTGCGAAAATCATAGCCGTAGTCCCTTATGCTGCCAAAGCCTCTCCCTATTATTTCACAAGGGTAAACGTTTAATGAACTGTCGATTACGCACAACAATCTTCCTGCGTAGCAGGGAAATAAATACCGGTTCTGATTTGTGATTTGCGCAACCATTTCCGAGACCTTGGATTTGTAGGCAGAGTAAAATCTATAATATAGATTCGCCTGTTTATTTTTTTTAGCCAATAAAAAAGAGAGGGCTCTTCTATACGATTTAAGATAATTCACCACATCTGCTTCTTTGATTTTGGGATCTATGAGGTCGCCCCTTGCGAAGTTTAAGCTAATCATATCGGGGTTAAGTTTTTCTTCTATGTAATCCAGCGTTTCAGGTAAACTTTCCTGGTTAAGAGCGGAATATGTAACTATTATTCCAACCTTAAAATAGGGATTTTTCTTTTTAAATTTTACCAGTCCATGGTAGGTATCAACGGCTTTTAAGAACGCCCCTCGTGCGCCTCTTATCGCATCATGTTTTTCCTCCAGGCCGTCGAGCGATATTTTTATGGCGAAATCGACGTTCTTGGTATTTCTTAATATGTTCTCGGTAGTCTTCAATATGCGTTCGGTAAAAAATCCGTTTGTGGGGATACTTACGCTTGAGACGGAGTTGTTCTTATTAAAAATTTTTATTATCTCCGGAATGTCATCTCTCAAAAAAGGCTCTCCCCCGGTCAGCGTCAAGAAACTGAAGGGGCCTAATGACTTTGAAAATCTGTCTATTTCTTCCAGAGTAGCTTCATTGGTTTCTTTGTTTAGATTGGCCCAATAGAAACAATGCGCACATGCCAAATTACATTTATCGGTTATAAAAAATATAACTTGTTCAGGCAGAC
>JAHJGB010000132.1 GCA_018824725.1 Candidatus Omnitrophota bacterium | reverse complement strand
TAGGCCTGATTTGCACCAGTTGTTCCCAGGGCAGCACGTGGTGGTCCTCATCCTGGGGCCTGATGTGCCTGTTTCAATGCCCAGTGATTTCACCCTCTTCTCGACCTCATTTATATCAGCGAATCTTATGAACGGGATCTCAATGCCCTGCCTTGTAGTAGTATGCACAAAATCTTTTCCATACTCGTCCGCTATTTTTGCAACCCCATCAAGGTGCTCTTTTTTAAAAACGCCGTGCGGCATCTTTAATCTAAGGACAAAAAAACCGTCCTGTTTCTGCCTCAAGAATCCCCTTTTTTTCAACGCGTCATAATTAATAGTTTCCACAACTTTCTCCTTTTTTATTAAATCGCGTCCAAAGCCATTTTCACAAGGCGAATCGTTTTTTCAATATCAGCATTGGTATGGCTGAACGAGAGAAAATTCGCCTCGAATTCCGACTGCGCAAAATATACGCCGGATTCCAGAAGTTTCCTGTAAAACCCCTGAAACTGCTTTTTTTCTTTGAATTTCAGGCTGAACATAGAACCAAAATTCTCTACATCCAATTCAATATTACGCTCCCTTGCCGATTCCCTGATAGATTCGGAAAGATACCCTGCCAGTTCAACAAGCGAGCTGTATTTATTTTTTAATTTTCCCAATTCTCTCAGGGTTGACAGGCCTGACTGCATTACCACCGGATTTCCGGCAAAAGTAGAGGCCTGGTAAACATCGCCCAAGGGCGCAAGATGATTCATTATCTCTTTTCTCGCCCCATACGCTCCTATAGGCAAACCCCCTCCGATAATCTTGCCAAGGCAGATAATGTCAGGGATAATGCCCAATTTCCGGCTCAGGGAGCCAAAATCAAAGCGAAATCCTGTTATAACTTCATCCGCTATCAGTAAAGATCCATTTTTAGCGGCAAGCTCTCTTAAATATCTTAAAAAATCAATATCAGGAGGTATCACGCCATAATTTCCTCCGCATGGTTCAAATATCACTGCGGCTATTTTATTTCCGTGTTCTTTAAAAATATTTTCTACAGCTTTTTTATCGCCATACCCGACTATAAGCGTATCTTTTATATAATCACGCGGCACGCCAGCACTAGCAGGAAGCCCTAGCGTTGCAAGTCCGGAACCAGCTTTTACAAGCAGGTAATCTGCGTGGCCGTGATAAGAATGTTCGAATTTAAGTATCTTATCCCTTTTTGTATACCCACGGCCCAACCTCAGGGCTCCCATAACAGCTTCTGTCCCGGAATTCACAAACCTTATTTTTTCTATAGACGGTATCGCTTTCAGGATCATTTCCGATAGCTCTGTCTCATGCTTATTTGTGGCGCCAAAGCTCAGACCATTTTCAATTACTTTTTTTATATCCTTGATCACATCTGGATGACCGTGGCCAAGGATAAGTGAGCCCCACGAAAGCACATAATCTATATACTTATTACCGTCGTAGTCGTAGACTTTTGAACCACGGCCTTTCTTAATTATCAGCGGATCGCACCCTGCATAATTAAAAGCGCGCACCGGGCTATTGACGCCGCCCACAAGATATTCCCGCGCTTTAGCGAATAATTCAGAATTTATCGTTCTTTTAGCCATTTTGCGACATCCTTAGCGTGATATGTAATTATCATGTCCGCGCCCGCGCGCCTGATAGAACTCAATATTTCAAAAACCATTTTTTTCTCATCCCACAGGCCTTGCCTTGCCCCGTATTTCACAAAAGCATATTCACCGCTTACGTTATAAGCGGCTAAAGGATGGCCAAATTTCTGGCGCGCTTCCTTAATAATGTCCAGATAACCAAGAGCGGGCTTTACCATCACAATATCAGCCCCTTCTTTTATATCATCGGCTATTTTTTTAAGGGCCAGCTCTCCATCAGTAAAATCCAGCTGGTACGGCCTCCTATCCCCGGACCGAGGAGCAGAAGAGGCGGCATTGCGGAAAGGCCCGTAGAAATTTGAAGCAAACTTCGCAGAGTACCCCATGATCTTTGTATCTTTAAAGCCATTTTTATCTAAAGTTTTTCTTATGGCTGAAACCTGGTTTTTCGCCATAGCTGAAGGCGCCACCCAGTCTGCTCCTGAAGCAGCGTGCGACAGGGCTATTTTTGAAAGGGCCTCCAGCGTCTTTTTATTGTCAGGCCCTTTTGCGTCTTTTTTTAACACCCTGCAGTGGCCGTGCGTCGTGTAGGCGCACAGGCAAACATCTGTCATTACAACAATATCCCTAAACTCCTGAGAT
>JAHJGB010000131.1 GCA_018824725.1 Candidatus Omnitrophota bacterium | reverse complement strand
TTCTTACAGTAGTTATTGTAATAGGCGTCCTGACCGCTATAGGCGTGTCTTACCTCATGAACGCGTTTGAAAAATCAAAAGCCGCGGACGCGAGAGAAGGCCTGAATTATATATATAGAGCGGAAATAGCTTATTATGGGTTTAGAGGCGGGGTTTATACAAATTCCATAGATGAACTTGGCGATGATGTAGTCTTAACCAAAAGATATTGGAATTTTAGCGTAAATACGCCCACCGCTGCCACTTTTACCGCGATCGCTACCCGCGCGAGCGGAAGTCACAGCGGTGAAACTATCACTTTGGATGATCAAACTAATCTATCCGGTAATTGGGAATTTCGATAAAGGGGGCCGTCATGGTAAAAAAGAAGATACTCTTGGTTGACGATGAGGAAGATATAATAAAGATGAATAAGTTAAGGCTCTCGGAGTTAGGTTTCGATGTCATATCGGCAAGCAACGGGGAGGAAGCGATTGAAAAGGCTGGAAGTGAAAGCCCCGATTTAATTCTTTTAGATATAATGATGCCCGGAATAGACGGCCTTCAGACTCTGGTCAGGCTTAAAAATAACCCTGAAACCTCATCTGTCCCGGTTGTAATGCTGAGCGGAAGCGGGGAGAAAATAACCCAGAATAAGGCAATGCTTGCAGGCGCGGTTGATTATATCATGAAACCCTTTAATGTAGAGATGTTATTGGAGGCTATTAAGAAACACCTGGACGTACGTAGCCGGAAAACATGATAAAGATTACATCCATCTGTTTAACGCTGGTTATCGCTGTATTTTTTTACCCAGATTATGGAAAAGATTAAAAAAGTGTTAAAGTCAAAGATTACACTAATTCTAATAGCAATTTTATTTGTTAACGGCCATGCCCTATGCTTCCCTTATCCAAATGATGCCTTGCGTCTTACTCTTGGACAAGAAGATGATACGCTTATCCGCATAAAAGCCGTCTGTGTTATAAATGCTCTCCGGGCTTATCCTGAAGAAAGAGCTTATATTCTAGGCCCCAAAAATACGACATTATTATTAGTATCCTTAGGCATAAAACCAGCTTATTGGAGTTGGAAAATAGGAGGCATAAGGGAAGGAGAGCTTAACTTAATTCAAAATATTTCAAAAATTTTAGGTTTGAGATTTATTTCATATAACTTTGGTAACAATACTAAAAAAGCGTGTTTTGTCTACAATCCTAAAGAGTTAGCCCGGGTATTTCTTGAAAATAAGGAACAGTTGATGACAGTAGGTGCTTATCTGGGGAGAACTGTAGATCCGCAAAAATCTATAGAGATTTTTGGAACAATTAATTTAGAAACAATTGTAAACACCGGGAATTTGGAAACAAAAGTGGATGAACTCACTAGACTAGATGAGTACCTAACAACTGTTGGACAGATTCCGCCTAGGCATTCGGAAAGGAAACAGGTTTATTTTGAACCTTTTCCGGTAGGATTGGCAATGGGGTATTATTCTAGGGATGCGATGGCGTATTTAGAGGCAAAGAGAGAGCGTATTCCTCCGACTAGCCGTCTTGTTTTTTTGCGCTCCGGCGAATATGATTTTGCAGTAGGTTCAATAGATGAAAATATAGCCAGGGCAATATTTGATAAATGGCTAAAGGCAAGAAAGGCAGTGGAAGATATTATCGATGTTTCTGCTGTAAGAGTCTGCCAATAATTCATTATTACCCCCATAGTTTCATTACCGTTCGAGCCTGTCAAGAACTGCCTCTATGCCTAATAGACACATTCGCATAGAACCCCTTGCCTGTATTCTATCGAAGAGTTATAATAAGCTTACTTTTTATATGAAATTATTTAAAAATAAAACTTTCCTCGCAATACTTGTCTTAGCATCACTCTGCGGCCTATCGTATATCTTC
This sequence comes from Candidatus Omnitrophota bacterium, assembly GCA_018824725.1. GTDB lineage: Bacteria > Omnitrophota > Gorgyraeia > Gorgyraeales > Gorgyraeaceae > UBA10183. The sequence continues at coordinate 761 of JAHJGB010000131.1, read as the reverse complement.
CCGCTCCTGGAGCCTTTCAAAGCCTCGCTCCTCATGTACATCGGAAAGATCTGGTGGGCACTAGCTTTAGGCTTCATCCTCGGCGGCATCGTAGACCATTTTGTGCCGCGCGAATATATTTCCCATATCCTCGCCAAGCCCGCCAAAAGAACCATTCTTTATTCAGTCTTTTTAGGCTTCCTCATGAGCGCCTGCAGTCACGGTATCCTCGCGCTCTCCATAGCCATCCATAAAAAAGGCGCGTCAAACCCAGCTGTAGTGGCATTTCTCCTGGCTAGCCCCTGGGCAAACCTCCATATCACCCTGATGCTCATAGCGTTCTTCGGCCTTGCGAAGGCATTATATATCATATTCTCCGCTCTTATCATCGCGGTCACGACAGGCCTCATCTACCAGGTCCTTGAATCAAAAGGCATTATAGAAACCAATAAATTCACCAAACCCTTAAGCGAAGATTTTTCCATCGTTGCTGACTTCAGGAAAAAACTCTCTGCGTATAGATTCTCCGGCTCCCAGGTTTTAATAGACCTAAAAGGCGTATATCGCGGCATGAAAATGCTTATAAATATGGTCTTATGGTGGATACTTATAGGTATGGGCCTCGCAAGCCTTATAGGCGCCTACGTGCCTCAGGGTATATTCCACAGGTATATGGGCCCGACATTCCTCGGCATGCTCGCTACCCTGGCACTCGCCACTATAATAGAGGTATGTTCAGAAGGCACCGCGCCTCTTGCCTTTGAGATCTACCGCCAGACAGC
>JAHJGB010000130.1 GCA_018824725.1 Candidatus Omnitrophota bacterium | reverse complement strand
TAGGATATGCCCTGAGGCCCCCTTTACTTTTTGATAGAGAGAATCTTAAAGCATCACAAGATACTATAGAACTGAGAAAAGCGCTCGCAAAGATAGAGGAATTCATAACAACTTTAGATACGAATGCAATGCAGATAAAGGATGATGCGCTGCTGAGGGACGCTGTAACAGCCGCCGGCGATGTTAGAAAAATTTTAGAAAGGATAATGAATGGCCTTGGAGGGGAAGGAGTTGGCCCCGCTTGGAATTCCAGCTTTCATTTATATATTCGCCTTGCCGGGATTTTAAAAACTAATGCTATATCCCCTGATGAATGGAAATGGGTAAAGGAATATTTTGGCGAAACTAAGTCAGCGCTTGCCTCAATGGAGAGTGCCGGTAATGAACTTAATGTAAACATATCAGAACAGCATAGAAAGGTGTTATTGGATGTTGCTACAGAGGTGGCGCGTGAACATGGAACAGAATTCGTACTTCTTCTTTATGGAAACGTGGCTAGGGGCAAGGCCGGGCCTGATAGTGATGTAGATTTTTCAGTAGATGTCCCAGGGGAGACTAAAAATAGCTCAGCAGGTCTGGATCCAGCCATGGATATAGCCGGTGATATTTTTGTCAACCTAATAGCCTTAGGCATTCCTACAGACGACGCTGATCCTTCGATTAAAGCCAAGCATCCTGAGCAAATAATAAGATCTTATGAATTAAAGCCCGATGAGTATCAATTATATTTCATAACTCCGGAAGGATATGAAATATTAAATAATATTGGCATGAATGAATTACGAGGCTTAGCCAAATCCCTTAAAAGAGTCAGAGACAATCTATAACTCGCCTTCAGCGTGGATAAGTAGGTCACCCTTAAGGGTGACCTACTTTGTGGATAAGTGGATAAGTTTGAATGGATAAATTACTCTTGAGATATTTTAATTTTCAGGGTATATTAATATAACCATGAACATCATACTGGCATCCAGTTCAAAAAGAAGGCGTGAGATACTTGCTTCCTGCGGTATAAAGCATAAGGTAGTGCCGAGTAATGCCATAGAATATATGACTGTGAGTAGGCTCCCTAAGCAGGTCGCTATGATAAACGCCCGAATAAAAGCCGAAGCAGTCGCTAAAAAATTTAAATCCGGATATGTAATAGGCGCAGATACAGTTGTTTTATTGGGGAAAAAGATAATCGGTAAGCCCAAAAACGCTAGGCATGCCAAAAAGATGCTTAAAGAAATGTCCTCGAAGACCATTTCAGTCTATACGGGCCTCTGTGTGATAGACGTGAAAAAAGAAAACCTTATTTCAGACTATGAAAAGTCTCTGGTAACAGTGAAAAAACTTAAAAATAAAGAAATCCCTGCGTATTTTAAACTCCTCGGGCCGTACGACAAGGCAGGCGGATTTTCAATAGAAGGCGTCGGCTCATTTATCTTTGACGATATAAAAGGCTCTTATTTTAATGTGCTGGGCCTGCCACTAGCCAGATTAAAAGAGATGTTTGAGAAATTAGGCGTCAGTATCCTAAAAGAAATCAGGGCGTGATGTTTGACGTAATAGTTATAGGCGCAGGCCCGGCAGGCATGATGGCAGCAGGCCGCTCAGCCGAGCTGGGTAATAAAACCCTCCTCCTGGAAAAAACCGATTCCTCCGGTAAAAAACTCCTCTTGTCAGGAAACTCCAGATGCAATATCACAAATAGCTGCGAAAGCGTGGAAGACTTCATCAATAATTTTTCCGAATCAGGAAAATTCCTGAGAAACGCCTTCAGCGTATTTTTCAATAAAGAGCTTTTGAGATTTTTCAGGAAAAGAGGCCTTGATTTTAAGGTAGAGCCGGGCGGCAAGGTTTTCCCGATTACTGATAAAGCAGATGACGTCCTCCGCATACTTGTGAAATATGTCAAGGATTCAGGTTGCCGGATTTTATACAGAAAAGAAGTCTCCGGTATAGTAAAAAAGGCTGATATCTTTGAAATCACCACAAAAGATAATTCCTCATACAGCGCTAAAAAAGTAATACTCGCCACAGGCGGGCTTTCTTATCCCCAGACAGGCTCCACGGGGTTTGGTTTTCATATCGCTAAAACTTTCAGCCACACTGTCATAAAACCAAAGCCCGGCCTCACAGGCATTATATTAAAAAATAATTTTTTAAAAGAGTGGCAGGGCGTGTCGTTTGAAGACGCCAAGATCAGCGTTTACGCTGATGACAAGCTTATCCATAATGATAGCGGGGAAATGATATTCACGCACTTCGGCATATCAGGGCCTTTCATACTTCACATGAGCCACATAGTATACGATAGCCTGGAGTCAGGGAAAAAGGTTTTTCTTTCAGTGGATTTTAAGCCTGGCCTGAATCACCACGAGCTTGGGCTGGCTTTCCGGGAGGAGCTTAAAAATAATCCTTCCAGGAAAATAACCAATAGCCTTAAGGAATTCATTCCCCCTAGGCTCGTAAAAAGATTCCTGGAATCTATCCCCATAGATCCGGATAAATTGCTGACTCATATCTCCAAAGAAGAAATAAAATCCATTTTAGAAAAATTAAAAGGATTTAGATTGAACGTGGAGGCTGTAAAGCCCATACAGGAGGCCATGATCACCTGCGGAGGCGTATCAGTAAAAGAGATAGACCCCAAAACCATGGAATCTAAAATCGTAAAAGGCCTTTATTTCGCGGGCGAAGTCATTGATATAGACGGACGTACGGGCGGGTATAACCTTCAGTCTGCTTTTTCAACAGGCTGGATGGCAGGCGCTAGCTAATCTACCAGCGCGTGTTTTTTTAGTTTTTTAACAGTATCCTTGCCTATAAGCTTTTCTACTATAGCGAAAGCAAATTCCATTGCAGTAGCAGGCCCCTGGCTTGTTATTATATTCCCATCCACTACTACAGCCTCATCTTTATATTTTGTGCTCTTTGAGAAATCAATCTGGTTTCCTGGATAGCACGTGGCAGACTTATTGTCCAATATCCCTATCGGAGCCATTACCACGCTTGGAGCCGCGCATATGCCTGCGATCAAAGCGCCCCTGGAGTTCATCTCTTTAATGAACTTATTCACCTCGCTAGAATTGTGCAGGTGCATTGCCCCGGGCATCCCTCCCGGAATAATCACAGCGTCAGCATCAGGCTTAATATCTTTTAATTTTTTATCCGCTGCTACTGCTATTCCGTGTGAGCCTGTGATGCTCATACTGTCAATCCCTGCGCTGATAATCTCTATTCCGGCTCTTCTTAAGACGTCAACCACAGTAACCGCCTCTATCTCCTCAAAACCCGTCGCAAGTAATATAATGACTTTTTTCGACATATTCACCTCCAAGTATGTTATAATAGAAAACATGAAAAAATTCAAGTATATTTATGGCCCTGTATATTCCTGGAGGCTCGGAAGGTCTCTTGGTGTGGATCCCCTATCCCAGACAGATAAGATCTGCACGTTTGACTGTTCCTATTGTCAGATAGGAGAGACCAAGCTTTTTAATTCCGGCAGAAAAGTCTTTATTTCTACCGAAGCTATAGCAAGAGAGATGCAAGCCCTGCCTAAAAACGTAAAGATAGACTATATTACTTTTTCAGGGAACGGAGAGCCGACTCTCGCTAAAAATCTGGGCGATATAATAAAGCGCATCAGAAAAATCAGAAAAGAAAAAATCGCTGTCATAACCAATTCGTCTTTAATAAATAAAAGCGATGTGCAGGAAGACCTTGCCTTGGCGGATTTTGTGCTCCTGAAGCTCGACGCCAACGCAGAAGACCTTTTCAGGGAGATTAATAGGCCTGACCCCGGCATAAGATTCGGAGATGTGGTAAAAGGCATAAAAAGGTTCAGGGAGATCTATAGAGGAAGGCTGGCGCTCCAGATCATGTTTGTCGGCAAAAATAAGTCCTACGCCAAAGAGATAGTCAAAATGGCGCAGAAGCTCGGAATAAAAGAGGTCCAGATAAATACGCCTTTAAGAGAATGCGCTGAAAAACCCCTCCCAAAGCCAGAGATGGACGTTATAAGGAGATATTTTAAAGGCATGTCTGTGAATTATATCTATTGGGCCAAGAGAAAACCGGTAAAGGCCATGGATAAAGAGGACGCTGAAAAAAGGCATGGCAGGGATAAGAAATAATATTCAGAATATATTAACCGGCCTTCCTAGCCATGTAGAGCTCGTAGCTGCAGCTAAAGGTCGGAGCGTAGAAGAGATTTTAGAGGCAATAGAAGGCGGCGTAAAAATAGTCGGCGAGAACTATACGCAGGAAGCCGAAGAAAAGTTCAGCGTAATCGGCCGAAAAGTTAAATGGCATTTTATAGGCCGCCTCCAGAAAAATAAGGTCAAAAAGGCAGTTCGTATTTTTGACATAATAGAGACAGTTGATTCAGTTGAAATAGCCGCGCTAATAGATAAATCGTGCGCTGAAATAGAAAAAGTAATGCCTGTTTTAATAGAAGTTAATTCAGGAAAAGAAAAAAATAAATCAGGCATCTTCCCCCGGGACCTGGAATTTCTCATAAAAGATATACT
>JAHJGB010000129.1 GCA_018824725.1 Candidatus Omnitrophota bacterium | reverse complement strand
CGGCCTGCCTGGATTACCATGATCATCCCGTCAATCTGGCTTCCTAATACGCTCGGATCTGAACAGGCACCACAGGAGGGGTATCGAATATCACGTAATCAAAGTTATTCCTTAAAAGGCCTATGAGCTCTTTCATCTTATACGAGGAGAGGAGCTCCGCGGGATTCCTGGGCGGTTTTCCTGAAGGTAGAAGCGTGAGATTATCTATGCCTGTTTTTATAAGCGCATTATCAGGCGAAAGCCCGTCCTGAAGGTATTCTGACAATCCTAGGTCAATTTTATCTATGCCAAGAATCTTATGGATCCTGCTCCTGCGCATATCCGCGTCCACAAAGAGTATGGATTTTTTGTTTAAATCGCGGGCGAGGGTAATGGCCAGATTAAGAGCTGTTATGGTCTTACCCTCGCTATGTATCGCGCTCGTGATGCCTATGGCCTTTACAGGCCTCGTCGGAGAGGCCAAAGACAATAGGTTCGTGCGCAGTATCTTATATTGTTCGCTCACAGGCGACATGGGATCTGAAAATGCCACGACGTGAGGGTCTATATTGAGGTCTTTCGTACTACCGGGATCCACATTTACCACATAGCTATGCTGGGGCCTTTTTTCAATCCTGGCCAGCCTGTCTTCCGCTGCTTTTCTGAGAGCGTCCGTAATCTTACCCATATCTATATCTCCTTTTCCTTTATTGCCTCTTCTATAATGTTTATATCTACAATGGTTTTATTATCCGCGAAGCCGTTTAAGAGCGCCCTGTCGCACAGGGAATTTATAAGGCGCGGGATGCCGTGTGAATATTCGTAAATCTTATCAAATGCTTCCCGGGTAAATAGCTCTATGCCGTTATTAGACGCCATGGTAAGGCGGTGTTTTATATAGCCTTCTGTATCAGGCTTATCTAAAGGCGTCAGGTGATAATAGAGCGATATCCTTTGCTTAAACTGTTCGAGCGAAGAAGTGCGTAATTTTTCCCTCAGCTCAGGCTGGCCCATCAGGATGATCTGGATGAGCTTTTCTCTTTCTGTCTCAAGGTTTGAAAGCATGCGGATCTCTTCCAGGACGCTCTTTGAGAGGTTCTGCGCCTCGTCTATTATAAGGACAACGTTATTATCATTTGAAAGTTCCTGTATCAGAAAATCATTCAGCTGGCTTAAAAGCCTGGACTTGGTGCCTTTTACAGGCTCTAAGCCGAAGTCTTCAAGGATAGAGCTGATGAGCTCTTTACTGCTCAGGTGCGTGCTGAATATTAAGGAGACTTTGGTATTAGGGCTAAGGCGGTTTAAAAGCGCCCTGCATACAGTGGTCTTGCCTGCGCCTATCTCGCCTGTAATCACCACAAATCCCTTGCGCTCGTTTATGGCATAGAGAAGGCTGTCAAGCGCCTCCTGATGCTTTTCACTGGGATAAAAATACCTAGTGTCAGGAGTCATGTTAAAAGGATTTTCCTTCAGATTGTAAAATTTTTCGTACATCATGGTTTAGTTATAACACTGTAAATAACAACCAAGGCTATGAATATCACACCTATCGATATAGAGATACCAATCCTCATGGTATTTTTTACCTTTTCCCTTGCCATATCCTGAGTAGTCATGATTTTGGAAATCGCGCCAAGTACCGGCAGATCCAAGACTAGTTTTGCCTCATCCATTCCCAAAATAGACGTGTCAACAAACTCTAATAATACAATAATGCCTGCGCCAAGCGCCCCGCCTAAGAACGCGCCCAATAATGTTATGATAAATTTATTGGGTTTTATCGGAGCGAACGGGATGCGCGGAGGATCAAGGACTATATACCTGGTTCCCTGCTTCGAGGCATCCAGGCGCTTTGATATCTTTGCTGTTTCAAGGCGCTGTAATAGCATGTTATAGATAGTGCGGTTTACACCTATATCCTGGGCAAGGACAGAGGTAATATTGCTTAGCGCAGCTATCTTATATAAATCAGCGGTCCCGGATGCCCCGGATAGGGATGCCGGAGAGTCTTTTATAGTGACAAGCTCTTTTTCCAGATCGGATTTCATCTTTTCATACGCAGGGTTTTTTACAAAATCAGGGTTCTCCAATAATATCCCTTGATTTTTCATGTAGTCTTCTTTTACACTCGCTATCTTAGCCTTTAGATCCTTTACTAAAGGATGGTCTTCTGTGGAATCCACTAATAAACTCTTAAGCTGGTCCTCGAGATTGGCTATCTCTGATTCCTTTATCTTATTCTGGTAGATTTTCAGCTGTTCTTCTAAAAATGTGACAGCTATATCTGATTCCTGATTCTGCGCTGTGACGTTTTCCTCTATAAATATATCTGTGATGGTCTTTACTGTAAGCTGGGTCAGGTCAGGGTTCTTTCCCTGGAAAGCAATCCTCACAAGGCTAGGCCCGCGCATGGTAACTCTTATATTTTTTCTCAAGTCTCCCAATATCAGGCTTTCAAACTGCTGCTGGTTTTTAATGTCTTTGGTGAGGTTTAGTTTTTCAGCGAGCTTTACAAGGCGGTTCCAGCCTAAGATCTGCTCGCGGAGGTTTGAAAGCCGCTGAGCCGCGGTAGTGGAAATCGCCAGGCCGCTTATAATAGGGTTGTCGTATTTTTCTTGCTGGACAAGCATGACTGTGTAAGATTCGTAAATCTTGGGAAGCGCGTTAGCGACTAAAAACCCCACGCATAGCCCGGCTGCGAGCGGTATGATAAAAAACCACTTGCGCCTTAAAAAGATCTGTAAATAACCCACTAAGTTTATCTGGCTGGTAGTCTGTTCAGTAGTCATGCAAATTCTCCTTTATAGTAGAGCAGGTTTAAACCTGCCCTACGACTTTTACCTTGCTCCTGCTGTTCCGCCTGTAGCTGCTCTCTCAATGGTGTTGGCCGGAGCAATAGGCGCTGCTACAGGACTTACGACTCTCATTACCTTTGCAAACATGGTTGCAGGGATGTATAAAACATCGCCGGGCAGCATGTCCTTATCTAAATCAAGCTTTCCTTCATATATAAGTTTATATAAATCTACGGTTTCTGTTTTTGGCTTTCCATTTGTATCAGGATGGACAAGGCTGGTCCTGCGCATAGCTGCCGCGAGCGTGGGAAGCCCTGCCTGCACTACTGCATCCCTTAATGAAATGATATCTGCCTTCATGTAATATTTGCCGGGCGCGCCTACTTCCCCTACTATAAAAATAACCTTACTTCTATATTGCGATATGGTTACGTCCACATCAGGTTCAATAACATACTTCGAAAGTATACTTATAAGCTTATCCTTTAACTCCAGCTTTGTAAGGCCGCTTACAGGGATATCGCCTACGAATTTATACTGGATCTTGCCTTCTGAGTTTATGGTGTATTCGCCGCTAAACTCAGGATGCCTGCGGACATCTATCTGTATCACGTCATCAGGCCCTACAGTATACTTTAAAGGTTCCTGCTCTATTTTCTGGGAGATGGCCTTCTGGTCGCTTGTCTCATCCGCAAAAGATACCTGCCCTAAGACACACATTAAAGCTAAAAACATGATCATTATTCTCATGGTTTTCATGGTAATCCTCCTATAAATCATATAGTGAATCGTGAAATTCTCTGATGTTCGACACATCTTCTTCAGCATAAGACCTCCAGCCGCGCCAGTCTCTCTTGGATTTTCCGATCTTGCCGGATTTTTCCCAGCGGACAATGGTTTTGGTCGTTACGCCCAGAAGTTCTGCGACTTCTGTAATTGTCTTTCGTCCGTTTGTTACCATATTCATTCCTCCTTGATAATACTAATAACAGGTTTGTCTTGGTGTTTACTGTTCTGTCCGTGAATGTCTATATTTATCCTAGTAGCATTTTCCATGCCAAGATTTATTTTAAATTAAAAAAAAACTTTACAAATGTATTTAACATGATATACTATGCAGTAATGTGATTTATATTATAGCCTTAAGTTTTTATTAGACAGCTGGTTTTTAATGTCCAATCAAGTCAAATGTGTTGAATTAATGGGACAAATTTTAAGGAAGTGTCTATTTTTTAAACATCTTATGCCATGGCTGACCAGAAATTAGTCCAAAAACAATCCCAGAAAATACTCTTTAGCCCAAGGATGCAGGAGTCTATGCATATACTCCAGATGTCTATCATTGAGCTAAAAGGGCTTATAGAAGAAGAGCTGGAGTCTAACCCGACTATAGAGGAAGAGCAATATTCCGGCCCCAGCCTGTCTCGTGCTAATGAAGATGAATATCCAAATATGGAAAGCCTTCTTACAAAACCCCCTACTCTGAGGGAACACCTGTTAAGGCAATTAATGATAGAGGCGAAGACACCTATATATATAGAGATAGGCCAGGAGGTTATAGGTAATATTGATGATGATGGCTATCTCAAGGCCACAGCTGAAGAGATGGCAGGGTCTCTGGGTAAGGCCCTGGCTGAAGTAGAAACGGTAATAGCAATGGTTCAGGGATTTGAGCCATACGGCATATGCGCCAGGGACCCGAGAGAATGCCTTTTATTACAGCTTAAGGCCCAAGGTAAAAAAGACAGCCTGTCGTGGAAGATAATAGAAAGTTATCTTCCGGAATGCGGCAAAAAACAATTTTTAAATATAGCTAAAGCCCTGGGCGTCTCAGTGGAAGAAGTAAAAAATTGCATCCATGAGATCTCCAGCCTTGAGCCAAAACCAGGCAGAAAATACCAGGATAGCCATAGTGACCAGGCCATAGTGCCTGATATATTCATAAAAAAGATTGATGACGAGTATACTATATCGACAAACCAGATTGATTTACGGCCTTTACGCGTCAATTCTTCTTATAAAGACATTCTCAAGGACCCGAATTGCGACCAAAAGACCAGGGATTATATCAATGAAAAGCTCAAATCCGCGAATTTCCTGATCAAATGCATACGAGAGCGCCAGGAGACAATGCAGAGGATAATGGAGTTTTTACTGCGAGAACAATCTGAGTGCATAGAAAAAGGCCGTTCATACCTGAGGCCTCTTACGTTTAAAGACATGGCAAAGGCCATAGGAAGGCACGAATCCACTGTATCCAGGGCAATAGCCAATAAATACGTAGCCACCCCTTCCGGTATATATGAACTCAGGGAATTTTTCAGCGGAAAAGTAGCGCCAGAGGATAAAAACAAGGAAGATACATCAGTAGCCAGCGCCAAGACAGAGCTAAAGGCTATCGTGAATAATGAATGTAAGGAAAAACCTCTGAGCGATCAGAAACTGCAGAAAATACTGCTTGAAAAAGGCATGCGCATCTCAAGAAGGGCCGTAGCAAAATACCGCGAAGACCTAAAAATCCTTCCCTCCCACCTGCGAAAAACGTAGCTTCCTTCTAGAGACGTCTACCAATCCATAGCGGAACCTGCTCCCCTTACCTGCGGAAGACGTAGATAAACGTAACATGTCTGCTAGGCAAGATTACATGACTTGACGCAATTCCCTATCCGTGATACACTTCGGTATGGATGCTGCGAAAATAATCATTGCCGCTGCTTTTGCCAGTGAATTCTTCCTCAAGTTTCCTTTTTATAGTAAATTTGGTATTTTTATCTCTCTTGTTATCGCTATAATTATTTCGTTTTTCGTATATCCCAAAGGAGCTGACTAAATGTTTTTTGGCACTATCATCACGCTTATGATAACCTTGATTACACTCTCTATAATTATTTGAATTAGAGAGTATAGAAACACGCGACTTCATAAGCATAACTAATCTCCCATAGACGTCTACCAATCTATAGCGGAACCTGTCTTGCGGTTATATCATTTTTTCTATTTCTCTTTGGAGAGTTGATTTAAAATTTTTGACAACAGTTTGATGGCTTTTAGGCAGGAAAATTTTTAATTCTTTACTAAAATCATAATCTCTCTCTTTTAGCTTCTCTAACACCTTATGAAGGACTTTCTTCTGTTCTGTTGCCAGAAGATTTCTGCGCAGGATAAAATACAGATCAAAAAAATCTCTGGCCTTAGCTCTTGTTAAGAGCGCCGCTATCTTTTCATTCACTAATTCCTTCTGCGGAAGTTGGACTAAATTATAAGATGGGATAAAATCATTGGAAATCAAGACAACCTCGCCTTTTTTATGCCTGGTTATGCGTTTTGAAATATTAAGCTCTATAGAGACCTTTTCATCCAAAACATCTAAACTGGCAAAGGCTATATACCCTCCTGATGTTGCAGAAAATTCGCCTATTCCTACGCGTATATCCAGCCTTTCTATTTCAACCAAAATATCCTGCAGTAAATTTTCTATTTCTAATTTGGATATATTCACAGCTGTGAAATCAAGATCTTCTGAAAAACGAGGGCTGCTATAAATAAGCCTCAAGGCTGTGCCGCCTTTAAAAAGCATACGCTCAGAACCTCTTAGTAAGTATAGATGAGATAGAAAAAGATTCTGAGAATATTCTCTTAACACATTAAAAATAGTAGTCTGGTATTTAGCAGCTATTCTTTTAATGAATTCTCTTTCTATCATAATAAATCTCCAATAACTTTACTAATGCTTCTCTTTTAAATTTTTCAGCATATGAAAAAATCCTGTGTTTATCAAGCGGCCTTATATTTATCCTATCGCTTATCACCTTTTTTTTAAGCGATACGAAATATAAATAATCTATAAATGCCTTTTCTGGCGTTGCCATTAATATTACCGCATTGTCTCTTTTTATGGGTTCATATCCGAAAAACGCGTCTTTCTTTATGGTATAATAATGATACGCTATTCCTGAAACTGTAAATTCTCTTGTAGGCTTAGTAGTAGCGCAGGTAACAGTATATACAGTCTCTGGGATAATCTTATGGAAGCTCAAGGCATATTCAAAAGATATATAGGAAGGCTGATAGAGCTTATTTGCTATTTCTAACTCACTTGGAACATTATCTGCCAGAGCATATAAGCCATTTTTTAGGCGCACTATTGCGCCCTTTTTTACATAGCGATGCAGAAAAAACCTGACACCTATCTCAGAGCTATCCATAATGCGCAAGGCCTCCAGAGACGTAAATATCCTTTGGCCATTCATATTCAATTTTCTGTCAAATTCTATCCAATTCATTTTATTAGCATTTTTGCTAATTTAGTGAAACGTATCTAATAATAGTATATACTATATTCCTGGCTTGTCAAGAGTAGGCAAACCCCGCCTACGGAGTTGGAGTGCATACACCGAGAACGTCTGCCAATCTATAGCGGAACCTGCCCTCCCACCTGCGGAAAACGTAGATAAACGTAGCGGTCTGATAGGCATAATTTCGCGACCTTTCTTACCTTGACAGCTACCTAATTTGGAAGTCATCTGCCTAAATCAAGTCAAGATAGTTAATCCCAACAATTTATAACTCTCATCAAAATCAAAAATCACCGGGAATTTTTTTAGTTTTTCCCCTTTTATTTCCCAAGGAAAATTACCATATATTTTTTTGCCAACCTTTCTTCCCTTGTTATTTAATTCTACATTTATCAAATGGCCATCTATATAACATTTAATTCCTTGTTCTTTCAACATTACGTTTCTTTCAGCGGCTATGTTTATTTCATTTTTACCTTTCAACAAATTCGATTTATAAGAATTATGCACATCAACATTTAATAATGCTCCATGAAACTCTATTGTATCATTAAGAATTTGCGCCTTCCTTTTGTTATTGAAGCTCTTTTGGGAGCTTGGTTTTAACATTTTGCCAATTTTCTTAAAGCCCATTTCGGGAATTAGATAGTAAAAATCATGGGTATCTTTGACTTTTCCGCAGGTTCTGCATACCATCCCGCTCTTTACTTTTTTATATCCATCCCAATGTTTACATTGCAATGCTAAAAATTCCCACGTTAACCCAAGCTGCTGGTAGATATTAAAATATATTTGTAACTTACCTTTATTAATATCTTCTCTGTTGAGAAAATTATTACTGATAAAATCCATGCTCTTTAAAAGACACTTCAGTTCTTTTTTAACACTGTTTTTGACCGAATCTTTTAGCATCGTTATGACCCCCAGCCCCCAGAGACGTCTACCAATCTATAGCGGAACCTGCCCTCCCACCTGCGGAAGACGTAGATAAACGTAACAGCCTAATAGGCATGATTTTGTGATTTCTTGCGACTTGACAACTTGTATTTGCTGTAGTAAACTTGTCCTTGATGATATTAAAAGATAAATCCAGCGTAGTATCTGATTTCTTTTTAGACAGCGCTAAAATAACATTCGGTTCTTTAGTGATAGGCATTTTTACCCCTGGCGTAATTATTAAGACGCCTCTTTCTACATTTCTTAACGGTTTAGTTATTAGTATTATATTTTTAACCTTAGCGGTAAAATTAGAAAAAACTAATTCAAATAAACTATGAGTCTTTCTTTGTTCTATCTTGCCGGCGCAATTCTTGCTTTTATTATCTTAATTGGGCTTATAATAACCAAAAAGAGTTCAAAATGACATTAACTGAAACTCAAATCACCATTTTTGTATTGATCTTCGCTGCTGCCGACATGATTCTACTTTACATCTACGATAAAAAATAATTTCTCCCAGAGACGTCTACCAATCCATAGCAGAACCTGCTCTAATTTTGTTCGGGAATCTGTCTTTAGTTCATATATCAACATAAAAAGACAGGTTCCCGAACAGATTGGTAGACGTCTCTTAATCTTAATCTGACGTCTCTTAATTGCCCATTTTTAAAAGAGTAAAAAGACCCAGGATAGTAATCAGGATACCGACGTATCTTTTAAGTTTTTCAGAATTAACATTTTTTACAGTAATAGCGGCTATAGGAACGGCGCCTGTAGCGCAAATAACCAATAATCCCGTAAGTTTCCAATCTATACTTTTACCCATTATCAAGTAAATCATAAAGCCGACAAAACAAGTAACTGCTTCTGCAAAAGCTGTAATCCCAACGGCATTCTTTGCGCATACCCCGGAAAGCATCTGTCCACCCATTACCAAAGGGCCATACCCTCCGCCTGATAGCCCCTTATTAAAAGCAGCTAGAAAACTAATTGCCATTAGTTTGCGCCAGGAAAATCGCATAGGTTTCTTTATAGTAACCAAGATAAGAATACCCATGGATAGCACCAGCAATCCAATATAAAGTGTTAATAGCCATTTTGGAATTTTTAACGCTATAACTACTGATATAATAACGCCTACAGAGCTTATCATCCCTAAAATAAGCGCTATCCTGAAATCTTTAGATTTAATTTCTAGATTTACATTATGCAGTTTATGGTGAGATATGCAAGCAGCTATATCTGTAATAAGTTGTGATATTAAAATTGCAGGCACAACCTTTAGCGGATGAAATCCTATTATAATAAGTATAGGCGCAAGTGCAGTTCCATATCCCATACCCAAACCGGAATCCAAATATTCGCTGATAAAAGCTATAATTCCTACTAATATAAACATATTTTTATTTCATTTTACTTTAAATAAAACCCTCTGTAACCTATTCTGTTGCAGGGGGTTTTATTCATATGCTTCGCAAATTTGGCTGCGCTAAACTGTGTAAGCTATAACTTTATCTCTTAACGCAAGCAAGCCTATTATATAGAACATAACGCCGAATATCAAGGCAAAAAATGCCGACTGGCGGTTATACATTCGCCCCGATGAATCGGGGCTCAGTATTCCGCCCACAGGAACCTACCTGCACGGGCTCCATTTTCTGCTTGATGCCGCAAAGACTTTTGCGGCGCAAGAAAATTGGCAAATCAGAGATAAAGTTATAGCTAGAATTTGTCCAATTTGTCCGGTATTTTTTGGCCAATAATTCTCTAACTCTTTGAGGTATTGAGAGCTATGAATGTCCACCCCTTTAGACCCGGACATTGATGCTCAATTCTATCTCTAAGTTGCCAATTCTGTTATTGTCAAAAGTGTCAACTCAGAGCAGCAGCAATAAAATCCCTGAATAGAGGATGGGCATTATCCGGCTTAGATTTAAATTCTGGATGGAATTGGCAGCTAATAAACCATGGGTGGTCTTTAATTTCTATTATCTCAACTAAGCTGGCCTTTGGATAAAACCCAGAAAAAACCATTCCTTTGTCTTCCATAACATTCCTATATTTATTATTAAACTCGTATCTATGCCTGTGCCTTTCAAATATACTGGCATGCTTATAAGCGCTATGTGTCTTTGTGCCTTTCTTTAAAACGCATTCATATGCCCCAAGGCGCATAGTGGCGCCTTTATTTTCCACTTCTTTCTGTTCATCTAATAAACTTATCACAGGGTATTTTGTGGTTTTATCAAACTCTGTGGAATTTGCCTGCTTCAAGCCGCATACATTCCTCGCAAATTCAATAACTGCTGTTTGCATGCCTAAACATATGCCGAAAAATGGTATATTATTTTCCCTTGCAAACTGTATTGCCTGGATCTTGCCCTCTATGCCTCTATTTCCAAATCCACCTGGAACTAAAATACCTTTTACGCCGCTAAGATGCTTGGCCGCCCCATCTTTCTCAATATCTTCTGAATCAACTTTTTTTATTATTAAGCGCACCTCATTGCTAATTGCGCCGTGCGTAAGCGCTTCGTATATTGACTTATAAGCATCCTGCAGGGTTATATATTTCCCGACAACAGCTATCTCCACTCTTTTTTTAGAATGTTTTAATCTTTTTATTACGTTATCTTCCCAATTATTGAGATCGCTTTTATTGCATTTGAGGTTAAGCCGCCTTACTATTAAATTATCCAGGTTTTGTTGTTTAAACATACCCGGGACCTCATAAATGCTTTTAACATCTACGGCAGTTATGACAGCATCCTCATCCACGTTGCAAAAAAGGGCTATTTTTTCCTTTGAGTCCTTGCTAAGGGCATGCTCTGTCCTGCATATAATAACGTCCGGCATTATGCCTATCTGCCTCAAAGTGCCAACGCTATGTTGTGTAGGTTTTGTCTTTATCTCGCCTGCTGACTTTAGATAGGGTACAAGCGTAACATGAATATTCATTGCATAGTCATGACCTAATTCAAGTCTCAGCTGTCTTATTGCTTCTAAAAAAGGTAGACTCTCGATGTCTCCTACTGTCCCTCCTATCTCCACGATTGCCACGTCAACTCTTTGCTCGCTTGCTGCCTTTTTTAAACAATGTTTTATCTCGTCAGTGATATGCGGGATTATCTGAACTGTCTTTCCCAAATAATCCCCTTTTCTTTCTTTTGTAATAACGGAATAATAGATCTTACCTGTCGTGATATTATTATCTTTGGTAATTTTCGCATTTGTAAAACGTTCGTAATGGCCGAGATCTAGATCCGTCTCGGCGCCGTCCTCTGTGACATATACTTCTCCATGCTGAAAAGGATTCATTGTGCCAGGGTCTACATTTATGTATGGATCGCACTTTATCAAGG
>JAHJGB010000016.1 GCA_018824725.1 Candidatus Omnitrophota bacterium | reverse complement strand
TATTAATAGCGGTTTTGCGAATAGGATTGACAGGATAGATCAGCTTGTCATCGCAGGGCTCCACAACGTAAGAAGAGGCATAGGGTTATTCATGTTTTTATCAGTGGTTATGTTTTTTGGGATCAAAAAACGCGTAAGCATAAACACGGTTTTGGTTTTTATTTTATTGGTAGCCCTGGTTGACATATTTACCGCAAATAAAAATGTGTACCAGAATATGGGCATAAAGGAATTTTTAAAGCCGGGTGATACAATAGAATTTTTACAACGCGATAAGAGTCTATTCAGGATCTTTGATTCTCCCGCTACATTGAGGCAGAACATGTTTGTGCCGGAAAAAGGTTATTTTGAAGGCAATCGGGCTCTTATAGAAAGAGTGGTTTCGAACAGGGGCGTGAGCTTCGGTATCTATGATGCGTATGGCTATGGATCGCTTTACAATAGAAGGCAGGAAGAGATTATGAATATTATTGTGAGGTCGAATTTGCCTGGCGAGACAAATCTCCTGGACCTATTAAATGTGAAATATGTCATTTCCCCAAAGGATTTCAAGGCAGCGGGATACAGGATGTTGGAGGAAAATGGAGCCCGCCCGGGCTTAAGCCCAGGGTTCCTTGGGCGGAATACTGAGCCTCGGTTGCAATCGGGGCGAATGTATAAAAAGGTAAATGTTTATGAAAATGAAAATTTCTTGCCAAGGGCGTTTCTGGCAAAGAAAGCAGTGGTTATTAAGGATGAGAAAAAAATATTGGAAAAATTAAAGAGTAAGGATTTTAATCCTGCCAGAGAGGTGATACTGGAAGAAGATTTTAGAGACAAGAGACAAGGGACAGGGGGCAAGAGGAATGAAAAAGTGGATATTTTAAAATATGAACCAAGTTATGTTGAGATAGAGGCCTACATAGATGCGCCCGGATTTTTAGTGTTAAGCGATACATATTATCCCGGATGGAAGGCGCATGTAGACGGAAAGCCGAACAGGATTTATAAAGCGGATTATACCTTGCGCGCAGTTTACCTGGAGCAGGGAAAACATATCGTGAAGTTTACATACGATCCGTTTTCATTTAAAATAGGCGCTATGATAACACTTGCGACAATAGGGATTTTATTGGGGTTATGGATAAAAAGATTATTATAGAGTTCACTGATGGAAGCCCGGCTCCCATCAGTGAGTGATGGGAGCCGGGCTTCCATCATGAAGGGCTTCCATCATGAAATATCCAGACCAGGTATTTTAAAGAGGCATCTCAGGTCGGATTTTTTGCTGGCATTAAATATGGGCTTGGTATATTATGGGAATTGGTAAAATGAAAAATCAAAAAGGATTTACATTAATAGAATTAATAATGATAATAGTGATCCTGGGGATAGTGGCCTTGGCCAGCATGCCCAAGACTACAGCTGAACCCAGGGTAAGGCTAGAAGCGGCGTGCCAGAGAATAGCCCTGGATTTAAGATATGTTCAGGCAATGTCTTTGGCCCAGCAGGTGAGATTCGGGATATCGTTTGATCCTGCGACTGAAACTTATTTTGCATACAGGGTAAACGTGGCTACGAAAGCCATAGATCCTCAGACAAGAAATAATTTTGACGTTTCATTTACTAGCCTTAATGAATTTAAAGGCATGGATATAGCCAGCACAAGTTTCAGCAATAAAGTAGAGTTTGATTCTACCGGAGCGCCGTATGACGGAAGCGGGGTAATTTTATCCAGCCAGGGCATCATCACTATCCAGGCTACAGGCGGCGCATATTCAAGGACAGTCAGAATAGAGCCGAAGACAGGCAAGGTGAGCGTACAATGAAAGGTTTCACATTAATAGAAACAGTTATCGGGATAGTAGTGCTGGGGATTATAGCCTTGGGTTTATTTGCCACTTTTACAGGTGTATTTACGAATGCAGCCAGGGATGAAGTGGTAACTATTGCCACGAGCCTGGCAAAAGGAGAATTGGAGAGGGTAGCGCGTTTAAGATTTGCGAGCGTAGTGGATCAGAATAGGGACTCTCCTGTAAGTTTCGGGGGAAATTTTACCAATTATTCATGGCAGATAAGGGTGGACGTTGTGCCAGCGGCTATTGCTAGCGATGCAGGTATGGCTAATTATAAACAGGTAGAGGCGCGTGTGACAAATCCGATGGTAGGGGATATCAGCTTAAAGACGATTGTGACGAATAATTAACTTATAATGATGGGAGCCCGACTCCCCTCAGCTAGTGAGGGGAGTCGGGC
>JAHJGB010000128.1 GCA_018824725.1 Candidatus Omnitrophota bacterium | reverse complement strand
GGGTATGGTTGAAAATTCCGCCCTTTCCTTTATAGACAGCGCAAGCTGATTATAGGTACTGGCGTCCCCTGTCAATACAGGCTCCATATGCGATACTGCAATAAGCCGTAATGCCAAAGCAGCTAAAAAAATAAAACATACAACTAATATTTCTTTTTTCATGTATGGATAACCTGTTATTTCATATATTTTAATCTTATTTTAAAAATCTCAAATAATGTCCCGAATATAAAAAATGGAGAAATCAGATTTATCTTACTGCCTTTAACATCTATCCATTCTGTGACCGGATATTCTATTATCTTATAACTATGCAGCCTCATAAGAAGCTCCACATCGAATATCCATCTGGATACAAATGGCTCTTTAAAAACTATGTCTATCAACTCCTTCTTAAATAACTTAGCGCCACACTGGGTATCGTAAGAATTTACTCGCAAGACAATTCGTATCAACGTAGCGAACATTCTGCCTGTAAGATGCCTTAAAAGTGATCTCTTTATTTTACTGCCGAGTTTAAATACGCGGCTTCCCCATATAGCCGTAATATCTCTATCATCAAACATATTATAATAAGAAAGAAAGTATCTTACTTCTGTCAAAGGCGTAGATAGGTCAGCGTCCCAATAGCCTACCCATTTAATATCCTTAAAACAAGATAGGTCTTTCAAGGCCATCATACCATGCCTTATCGCCTCAGCCTTGCCCATGTTCTCTGCGTTTCTTATTACATGCATATTTTCAGACAGATTGTTTTGTATAAATTCAAATGTAGAATCAGTAGACCCATCATCTACAAAAACAAAATGACAATCCTGATCCATAGATTTAAATCTCGCCAAATCAAGCCTACGAGCCTCGTTATAACAGGGAATCACTAAAAGTATTTTTTCTGATAGATTGTACATACCAAAACCTCATTTTAAAACCTGTTTTTTAGATCAAAGATTATATAGCCCTCTCCTTTTTCCACTAATTTATAATATTCAAACATATATTTTGAGAACCTTTCATTTCCTAGAAACTCGTTTTTAAGCGAAGCGGATACAAAATAATCGGCGCCCTTGGATCTTAGGCGTTCCAGGTAATCTATCGGATCCCTGTAATCAGAATCATCCACATACGGGTCTATCTTGCCTTTATCAGGCCTTATCCCGGGATTGATGAGAAACGGCCATCCTCTTCTGTTGCAATAATAGATCAGTTCAGTGCCGTTTTCTATTGATGCTATTATCAGGGCGTCTTTTTCAATAAGCCCATCTACCCTTTTACCCGTATCTACCACAGCCTTGAAGTTCTCCGGTATCATATATGCTGAATAGGCATATCGGCATACTGTAAAAGAAATAATTATTATAAAAACCGTAAGGACTATTTTTTTGCTGAGAATCAGGTTTTTACTATATAGATCTGACCCTTTTAAAGTCTTTGTAGCCTTGGCTATCATTATGGAGAGAACTGGCAAAAAATGTATCTGGTAATACCCCTGCATGGACTGCGCCGGGATCATTATAAAAAACACAGCTACGCTAAGCAGCCATACATATAACAGGTTCTTGAATATATTTTTCCCGTTATTTAAAAATAATCCCAGGCCACACAGGGTAAATCCTACAGGAGTCAGGGTGTACGTAATCAAATTGTTAAAATTCGCCTTATAGAAATCCAGGTGCCGCAAATAATATTTCATGTTATTGATCACATAAGACAATCCTTCTGTATAATAAGCTGAATATCTATTAGGAAAAGTTATCATTACGTTATGAGCGTGCCTGTACCAGATAAATATTACAGCAAATGTAAAAAGTAAAAATAGATATAAGCGAAAATCTAAAAAGGCCTTTAAACCATATTTTCTAAAAGCCAGAAATGATAATGGCGCCAATAAATACAGGTTCGGGGCCTTAAGAAGCACTGCGAGACTAAAACAAAAAGCGCTGGCTATGAGCATGCAGCCAGACCCTGACTCAACCCATTTGTAAAAAAAGTATATTGTGGCTATGATAAAAAATATCATCGCCATCTCATATTGAAAACTCCTGCTCAAAAATATGCTCACAGGGCTGAAAGAAAATACTAGTATGGCGTACAAGGCTATTTCTTCGTCAAAAAATATCTTTGCAAGTCTATACAAAAAAAGCGCAGCGCATGCGAAGAAAAAAACAGATATCAGCCTTAAGGCAAACTCATGAACCCCTCCCATCAAAAAATATAAAAGGGCACCCATGTAAGGGATAAGCGGAAATTCAACTAATTGATAGGCCTTCTGTCCGCCCTCATTTACAAGATACGGATATAAAATGTCCATGCCATCCTGATAAAAGTTTCTGGCAATCTGAGCGTTTTCTGTCTGCCTTACGGACGCGGCCTCAAGCAATGGCTGCTTTATATTGATCAGCCTGATAGAAATAGCGATAATTACTACGAGTAACAGAGATATTTTGAGATTACGCAGATTTCCCATTATCCCGCCTTAACTTGTGTTTTACGGCCGTATATTACGATCTCATCGTCCATATACAGTATCCTTGAAATAAAATATACAGACTTTGTCAGGATAATCAAAAGATATTTTGAAAAAAAGTTTAATTTACAATCTATCCCCAATCTGTATTTAATCTTTTTAACATCAATGACAGGCTGTTTAAAGACCTTTATAGTTTGAAAATCGCTCTTTTTCAACATGAGGCTCAGCGTGCTGACGGAATAATTGAAAAGATGCATATAGGGATTATAGGCCTGATAAAGCTGTTCAAGCGGAAACTTAAATTTCCCGAAACTCAGTCTATAAGACAAAAAAGACAACCTGTAAAACAGCCCATTTATATTAGGCACAGAGACAACTAAAATGCCGTAATCTTTTAATTTTGAATGCAAGGTCTTTAGCGCCTCTTCAGGTTCGGCCATATGTTCAAGCACATTCCATAGCGTGATCGCATTAAACTTTTTATTAAATTTATCTATATCGCCTAAGTTGGATAAGATATCCAGGCCATATTCCTGGGAAGCCTTTCTGGCTATATCTTCTGTCTGCTCTATGCCAAACGCCTCCCATCCGGAATCCTTGGCTATTTTCAGGAACCATCCAAATGAACAGCCTATATCCAGGATAGGCCCTTTTGCCGCAAGGCGTTCCAAGGTGTCAAGGTGCTTCTTAAAATAATATTCTCTGAAATCTTTATAATAGGTTGTATAATTCTCCAGATTAAAATCACTGAAATAAGTAGATCCGGAATTTGCCTTGGTTTCCCTTATGACAAAGGCCAGGCCGCATACCTTGCATACTGCGATATCAACGTTATGCAGCATTGCAACAATCTTATATTTTTTACTGCCGCAACATCTGCAATAAGAGTCCATGATCATAGCTTTATTTTGCAGCGACTTCTTTTAAAGCCCTGATCAAAGCCGATGCTGTAACTTCATACGAATACATTGCCTTTGCCTTCTCCATGCCTGACCTACCCATGTTTTTCCTTAAAGAGGCATCCCGGATCAATAAGGAAAGCTTATCCAGCCATTCTCTAGGAGTCTTTGCAAGAAATCCGTTTATCCCATCCTCTGTTACATCTTTGTTTATCCCTACAGGAGAAGCTACATAAGGAATAGCCATTGACATATACTGAAAAATTTTATAGCCAGATTTTCCCATCGATTCCTCATCATCTCCTAAAGGCGCTATCCCGATATCTATGCGGCTAAGCCACTCCCTCTCTTTTTCACTGGACCACTCTGATACCCTGGCTTCAAACAAAGGTTTTAATTTCAGATTTTTATCAGCCCCCATAAACTCTATGCTCAGATTGTCAAATCTGGCCTTTAATGATTCAAGCACAGGCATGACTGCATAAAGATACTTGAAGGTAACAGGCGAACCCAGCCAGCCCAAGGTAACGCCTTTGCCGTTTCTTTGAAAATTTTCCCTATCTACATTCACAGGAGTAGGAAGTTCCAGTATTTTATTTGTATAGCGCAATACAAATTCTTTTAAATTATTATTTGATACAACCACTACCCTGCTATTCTTTAATATATGAACCATATCCTTATGGATAAACAGCGCATCATCAAAATCAAAGATTATTCTTTTATTAAGCGCTTTTAGTATTAAGATGGTAAAGTTAGATAGAACTACCTTTTGAATAAAAACTACATCAAAAAAAGGCGTCATAATAAGAAAGAAAAAAAGCACAAATGAACTGTATATCTTACTAAGTATTTTTTCAAAAAAATCTACCCTTTTAAGAGATACGATCTTTCTGCAATGCCATAAAGGTGTATAGTGCAGGATAAAAGCCTTTATGTTTTCTTTATATAAGTACGGTAAATATCCGTATACGCGCACCCTTGTGCTTGCTATAGACCTGTCGCCAATAGTCAAGAATAAGACCTTCATTTTATAAGTACCCTGCTGTTATTTTTTGATTTTATGCGCCATAACCGCAATGAAACTGCAAAAAATAAAACCAGTAACACCCTGGATGCAAATTTATAAATTAACTCTATGTTCATGTAACGGCCTATTACTTCCTGAAAAGCCGGCATATCCAAAAATCGCTGACCAAGCGGAGCAAATAAACCCATCTGAAGAGACCTGTCGCTAAGCGATAAAAAAGCGATTATTAAAACAATAAAAACAGCGGCTATCCCGAATTTCTTATTATGAGGGATAAGTAACGCAAGAAGAGGCGTAACTGAAACAAAATACCTCAGCCTCATCGGGAATGTAGTAAAAGACAACAGCAATATTATCAGAAAATAATAGAACAGCTTCTCTTCCCTATGGGGAAGTCTTGAATCCTTTATAGAGTTTATGACCATAAATAAGTAAAGCGCCGCGAATATAGATTTTAATATAAGCCCCTCTATTCCCTTGTACTGCAGGCTGCCTGCCAGGACAAAATATTTCAAAAAGGAACTGCCTGATGCAATATAAAAAGGCAAGTGGCATAAAAATAAGACTGAGATCCCTGTAAAAAATAAGCTAGCCCTGTTTTCCCAG